>JBDKKX010000511.1:0-4282 GCA_039795795.1 Bacteroidota bacterium
CAGACACTAGCGCCAGTTGATACCCCTGGTCTTTCTGGTGCATTTCTACTTAATTGTCTATTAATTTCTTTCATTAATTCTTCTGCACGTTTATAAGCATTATTGGAACCAGGAGGCGTATCACCATCGCCTGTTTCATTAAAATTGCCTTTGCCATTTTCACGACAAACAAAATGCAGATTCATGGTAATATACTTGGTAGGTTGATTGTCATAAGGGCAGGTTTGTGCATCTTGTCCATTACAATCTATTGCAGCAGGACTTGGTAAATCTCCTTTAATATCATTTGTGACAAAACCGCTCGGCATAGTAGTAGGCTGTGCTTTAATTTCAAATGACATTAATAAGGAAGAAACGAATAAGGCAGTGTAAATGAAGCATAACTTAGGCTTCGAACTGAAGAACTGAAGAACTGAAGAACTGAAGAATTTTTCATAATTAAAAAAATTGGGTTTGGTTAATGAAATTTATTTAATATGCAAAGAAATGGTATTTTTTTGAAAAAAGCAAATTTTGTTTGTAATAAAATTATAATGTATTTACTTTTTTTAAAACCATACAAACTTTAAGTTTTGATATTTGAATAGTTTTGAACAAAAAATATCTTATCAATTAGTTTTATGTCAATATTTTCATCTTTGCAAAATTGAAAAAGTAATCTAGCAAAAGTAAAAGTAGAATTTATTTTTTTATCAATTCGTTGTTCTTTGATTTTCAATGGATTATCTTGATTATTCAACCGATCGCGCCACCTGTTCCACAAACACCCGCTCGCCTCAAGTCTCAGACTGTGCAAAAAAGATTTTGTGGTGATTTTCCCTATTTTTCATCTACTGATTTAGGCTAAAAAGGGCTGAAAAAGACTAGGCGGAACGATAGTTTTTGAGGTAATTTCCGCTGCAAATTTTCACGATTTGGCGGAGGCTTTCTGTTAGCGCGATAAAGTGGTAAAAAGAGGACTTTAGGGCATTTTTCAGCCCTTTTGCCCCTAAAATCGTTAAGACACGACGAAAATTATAGCATAGGTATATCAGGGCGAACTCGCCGCCTACCTTTTTTTTCGTCCGAACAAGGGTGTAATAGCACCCCCAACTTCGTTTTATCGTGCCAAACGGATGCTCAATTATCTCCTTCCGATGCTGATAATAACTCGGGGTTTCGATGATTCGTTTTCGATTGGCTTCCACTGCTTCGTCATGCTCTCTTCGTTCTATGGTTTTTCCATGCCATTGTTTGGCGCGATTGCCTTGACATTCGGCGGCAAACGGGCAAGTTTTGCAAGTGGCGGATGGCAAGGTATATTGCTTGTATTTTTGTTCTTTTTTTCGTTTAGAATTGGCTTTATGAATATACCATGTACCGTTAGAAGTTAATTGTTGTTTGTTCGGACAAGTATAAGTATCAGTGCTTGAATTATAAATAAATTGGTCTTTTGAAAAGGTTTGCTTTTCTTTTTCTTTTGGCATTTTGGATTGAGCGGCGGCAATATCCGTAGGACAAACGTAAGTAATGATGCCATTTTCGGCGCATTTGGCTAATTCGGAAGCCGTATGATAGCCCGCATCCGCTAAGGCATTATAAGTTTCATCAGCCCCCAGTCCGAGGATTTCTTTGGTATCTATAGCTAAAGCAGAAAGGGCATAGGTATCGCCAATATTGGTCACGTCAAAATGAACGATTAGGCTATGTTTGGCATCCCCCGCAGTTTGAACATTGTAGCCAATGGCAGTATTATTGTGCTTAAAAATCATAGACCGAGCATCTGGATCAACCGTAGAAATTTGGAGTTCCTCAGTAGTACAGCCGTTTTCGGCTAAGGTTTTTAGCTCTTGTTGATAAGCTTCATACTTCGCTTTACGCTCTGCTAAAATACTCAAAGTTTTTTCGATATCAACTTTGTTTTTGCCGTGTGGCACATAATCGTCGTTTTGAAGTTTGTCTTGTTCGTCTAATTCTTGCAAATATTGTTCATATTGGGCGGTTTTGCCGTCAATCCGGAGCAATAGTTTTTCTAACCGTGCTGCATTGAAGTTATTACTAGGGTTATTTTGTGCGTGGATTTTTGTGCCGTCAAAAGCCACTTCTTCGCCTCCAACGAGGGATAAAGTGATGCAAAATTGAGTAAATTCTTTAAAAACGCCTTTTAACGATTCGGGATTGTTTTTACGAAAATCAGAAATCGTGTGATAACCCGGGGTCATACGATGCAGCAACCAATGCAGTTCTAAGTTTCGAGTACATTCTAATTCCAAACGACGAGAGGAACGAATACGGTTTAAATAGCCATACAAATACAGCTTTAGCAGCATTTTCGGCGGATACATAGACGTGCCAAGTAGATTATCTGTGCTATGCAAAAAGCCTAATTTTTCTATATCTAACCAATCCACGAAAGCATCTATAACGCGAACAACGTTATCATCAGCTATGCCTTCGTCCAAACAGATAGGAAAAAGATTAATTTGTGTGCGATTTACGCCTGTTTTGTATGCCATTGCTGCGTTTTTTTAGAAGTCTCAAGGTACGACAATTCCGTGATATAGCAAAAATTTGGAGTGAGTTTTTTCGCTTTTTTGCACAGTCTGGTCTTCCTTTTCCACTGTTCTATTTACCGCCAAACACCCTCTAAAAACAACATCAACGCGCTAGAACGAATTTGCAATTCGTTTTTTCTGTCCAGCCGTTTGTAACGGGCGTTAGCTGTACAAAACTATCAAAACCCCACGCAAACCTTTGATTATCAACTTTGTAGCGTTTCGATAATATTGTGCTGCTTGCGCTCGTCGAAGACGACTTGACAGAAGAAATTGATTGCAAATCAATTCCAGCGCGTGATTGTTATTTTTTGCACTTTTTTGCAATAATTACTTACTGCATATCCATTGCCAGCGGGGTTGCAAACCCAAACCAGCGCGTGACGTTGTTTTTTGTGCTTTTTGCAATAATTTCTTACAATAAAAGGAAGACTCAGCCCTTTCGGTCTATTCTAAAAACTTCAAATATGTAACTTTTATTGGCATTACAGCTTTGTACATTTCAAAATCAATTGTTTTCTTCAATTCTTCTTGGATTTTATCGAAATCAGCACTCCAAATTGGTTGAGCAGGCATTTCAAAAGTATAACGATTACTTAGTAACTTAGGGTCTTTTGCTATTACTATATGTTTTGCAGTGTTTTCAATTTCATACATAAGTTGATTTAAAGTTCCGTCTTTTGTAACTAAAAAATTAGTTTCATCGATATACTCATTAGGCATAAAAACTGTACCACTATAGAATATAGGATGTAACTCTTGGTTATGAACAAGCGGAGTTGATTGTTCTGTTTTTCTACCTACCTCTACCACCCATGTTTCTAAATTCATTGTTGTATCTATGATTTTACAATTAAATGTATATTCAAGTATTTTAACTCCCCCTTGCCAATTCTTTCCCCAAAAATCAAGAAAAGACCTATTCGAGTATTTGATTGAAACGCACTGTTTCGCTTTTATGCTATCGTTAGTAAAAACTCTTGATAAAGTCCTTTCACCTTTTGCATTTGCTGCAAACATGAACAAATCATCATTAAAACATTCTAAATATGGATTAGTCCATTCACTACAATCACCTTTTGCATTACAGGACGTTTTTTTGATTTCCATAAAAAAAGCTGTTCCTTTCCCAAGTGTATCACTTGAAATTTGTGCATTTATAGAAATTATAATAAAAACAATACAACTGTAAGCGATTAATATTTTTTTCATAACGATATTTATAAGCATCGACAATCTGGGTTTTGAATTGTAAATTTCAAAAATGTTTGTGCGCCTAATACATTATCAACACGCATACTTTCTGCTGAGCTATCCATTCCAGTTTCTTTTATTGGTCTGGCAGAAGGTTCGTTTATTATACCATTTGCATCGTAGAGAGTATTTAATCTAGTATTTATAAATGAGGCAAACATGGCTTGTAGTGATTTTGGCCCACGAGTGCCATCAGGCTTTATATATGTAGGCCAAGGGTCTAAACCAGAAATCACTCTTTGTAAATCACCAAAAGCAGAGTTTACTGCGGCAGCTAAAAGTAACTGATTAGCAGCGTTACCAAGATTATTACCTGGTATATTGAATACTAATGGAAGGGAAACAAACGGTACGGAATTTCCAGCAGCGTCTATTAAATTTAAGCTCATAGCTCTTATCCCAGCACTTTGTATACAATAATTTTGAGCAATCCCTGTCACACAATTCCCAAGAACAAATGAACTTGGGCACAATTTGTGCGTTGCGTCTAAACT
>JBDKKX010000512.1:0-4278 GCA_039795795.1 Bacteroidota bacterium
CAAACACGATGGCATTGCGCCGATTTTGTACGATGTTGCAACCCAACTACGCATTGAAACAACGCTTTTGAATGGAAAAGTGGCAATTGCTTTGCCGCCTGTGTCGGGCGCGACGGTTCGCAAACTGGTTTTAGTAAATCCTACGACAGGTACAAATCGTATTTCGGCATTGCCTCAGACATTTTTTGAAGATTTACGGTCTTCTAATAGTGATTATGTCATTATTTCGCATCCCAAATTGTATGATGACGGACAAGGCAATAATTATGTGCAACAATACGCGGATTATCGAGATATTCGGAATGGGGGCGCGTACCGAACCAAAATCATAGATATTCAGCAATTATATGAACAATTTGGATATGGTATTAATCGACATCCGATAGCGATGCGCAATTTTGCTAATTTTATTCAAAAAAATTGGAGGAATCCAGCACCGCCTAAATATTTGTTCATCATCGGAAAAGGGCGAGAGCCTGTTGCCATTCGGGCACATGGCATTTTGTCCGACCCTTCCAAACAAAGTTTTTTAATACCGACTTGGGGAACGCCCGGTTCGGATAATTTGTTGGTGGGCAGCCATCAGAGTAATAGTGCGACGATTGCAGTAGGGCGTTTGGCGGCGACTTCGGGGAAACATGTCCAAATTTATTTGGAAAAGATAAAAGGTTTGGAAGCAAATGTACGCAACCTGCCGCAAACGCTTGAAGCTCGTACTTGGATGAAAAATATATTACATCTAAGCGGAGGTTCATCGGAAGCAGCCATTTTGAAAAATTACTTAGATGCGATGCGCGATAATATCCAAGTAAGTGGTGCGGGTTTAAATGTTACCTCTTTTTATCGGACTTCGACGGGACCGTTGCAAACTTCGCAAACGAAAGAAGTATTTAGTTATATCAATAAAGGACTTTCGCTCATTACTTTTTTCGGGCATTCCGCGCCGAGCACCTTAGAATACAACATTAATGAACCCAATCAATTTGATAATGAAGGTAAATATCCTTCAGTGATTGCTTTGGGTTGCGCATCGGGGAATATTCATACCGATTTGCACAATACGGTCAGCGAAGACATGGTTTTTTATGAGCGAAAAGGGGCGATTTCATTAAGTGCGGCTTCTGGAACGGCTTATGATGGTGCTTTAAACAGTTTTTGCGAGCGTTATTACAAAATACTGGGTGCAAATGCGCCCTTAGGCTTGGGCGATTACATTCAACAAACGACGCAACAATTGGAACGGTTTGCAGATGACGCATTGCGTTCTGTCATGCAGGAATTTACGTTGCATGGCGACCCTGCCCTTCGATTACATCGGTTGACCGCGCCCGATTACGTGCCTGATGCCACAACTGTCCGCTTTCAACCCGAAGTTTTGACGACTCGTTTGGACAGTTTTAACTTACAACTCAATATTTCCAATATAGGCAATTACAAACGCGATTCCATGTTTGTTTTAATTAGCCAAACCTTGCCTTCGGGTGTTGTCAAGACGGTTTCAAAAGTAAAAATTGTTACGCCACCTTATAGTCAAACTTATACGTTTCGTTTACCCATGTTGAAAGAGGCATTGGGTAAAAATGCGTTTTCCGTGAAAGTGGATGCCGATAATCAAATTGCAGAAAGTCCTGCCGCCGCAGAATCCAATAATGAATTATTAATCAACAATATATACATTAGTGATAATAGTGCTTATATCGTTTATCCGCAACCTTTTGCCATCGTTAATGAATCGGATCTTACGTTGAGAGCCTCCACGAGTAACGCGATTACAAACAATCGACAGTATTTAATGGAGTTGGATACCACTCCCGTTTTTAACAGCGCGCTTAAAAAAAAGGTGCAAATTAATTCCATTGGTGGGGTTTTAAAATGGGCACCGAATCTGAATTGGCAACCCAATACAGTTTATTATTGGCGTGTTTCGCCCGATAGTGTGGATGCTTATGGTTATGTTTGGCAAACGGCATCTTTTGTTTACCTGCCGCAAGCCTCCACAGGTTGGAATCAATCGCATTATTTTCAATATTTAAATAATGGGTTTGATAACATGAATTTACGTTCTTATAATCGGCAATTTCAATATGTAAACGATACGAAAACTGCGAATGTCAAAAATAGAGCAGGCGCAGGGGATAATGGCACGAATGTTTTTTTTAATAGTATTTATGCAGGGCGTGCTTACGGGGCGGGTGAAATGATTCAAAACATAGAACCAACGATTAATGTGTATGTACTGGATTCCATCAATCTTGTAGCTTGGAGTAGGGAAGATCCAGCGCATGATTATGGATTGCGGCATGCTCGATTTAATTTAAGTCTTTTTATGTTTAATACTTCAAACGATGATAGTTTGACAGGTCGGACGGCTTTAATTCGGTTGTTAAACAGTGTGCCGAAGGATAATTATGTCATTTTGTTTACGATTCAACGAGGAGCGACCAATCGGTATTATCCCGAATTGTGGGGCAGCAACAATCCCAATGGGGAAAATTTAGTTCAAATCCTTGAAAATCAAGGGGCTACGCAAGTTCGGAACACGGTAGCGAAACCATTTCCCTATCTTTTTGCTTATCAAAAAGGAAAAGGTCGGATGGCGGAACGATTGGCAGATAGCCTTAATGATGCGATAGATGAAAATTTTGTACTCACAGGTCGTTGGTATCAAGGGAAAACCTTGTCGGAACGCATCGGTCCTGCGCAAAGTTGGGATTCGGTTGCGGTTCAAGTGAATGCGAGTGGCGCGGATAAAAATCGGTTTAATGTTTACGGCATTCTCCCCGATGGGGTGACGAGTCGGCTTTTAGTGGATACGAATTTCACGACGGGAAAATCATTGCGCGCTATTGATGCGAATCAATATCCTTATTTAAAGTTGGAATGGAACGCTTGGGATTCGATTCAACGGACATGCAGTCAGTTGGATTATTGGCGTGTTTTCTATAAAAGTTTGCCAGATGTAGGTTTAAATGCCAGCCGCCATTACAAAATGAGTGCCGATAGCATTGAAAAAGGAGACAAAGTAAATCTTCAAATTGCCGTAGAAAATATTGGCAATTACAATATTACAGATAGTGTATCTTTTAAATATGTTTATACGGATGAACAAAACCGAGCGAATGTACAGGCACTAAAACTCAAACCGCTTGCTAAAGGGGAATACGCTGTGGCAGCTTTCACGATTGATGCGCGGGCTTTGAGTCAAAAAATCAAGGTGAGTATGGAGGTCAATGCGGAACAACGTCCCAAAGAGTTGCTTTATACGAATAATCTTGGGCAAACGCAATTTTATGTCATTCCGGACCGCAAAAACCCATTATTAGAAGTTACTTTTGATGGACAGCGCATTTTGAACAACGATATTGTGTCGGCGCAACCGACGATTATGATTGCGTTAAGGGATGAAAATCGTTTTTTTGCGTTAGCGGACACCAATTTATTTCGGCTTTATTTGAAAAAACCGGGTTTGAATGAACCTGAAAAACGATTGTTTTTCAATTTAAATTCAGAACTGAGATTCATTCCCGCAGGCAGCGATTTGGCTAAAAACAATCGGGCAATGGTGGAATATCGACCTCAATTGGGGCAAGATGGCGTTTATAATTTGCGGATTGAAGCCAAAGATGTGGCGAATAATGCAGCAGGTACCTCGGATTATCAAATTGGTTTTAAAGTCATTACGAAATCCTCTTTGTCTAATGTATTGAATTATCCGAATCCCTTTTCGACCAGTACTCAATTTGTTTATACGTTGACGGGTTCGGAGATTCCAGCATCGTTTAAAATTCAAATTATGAGCGTGAGTGGTAAAATTGTTCGGGAAATCACGCAACAGGAATTAGGGGATTTAAAAATTGGGACGCATCGAACGGATTTTCGGTGGGATGGAACGGATGAATTTGGGGATAAATTGGCAAATGGGGTTTATTTATACCGCATCGTCGCTAAAAAACGAAATGGTGCTGCTTATGAAATGTATGATACGGGTACGAATGATTTGTTTAAGGGCGGTTTGGGGAAATTAGTCATTGTTAGATAAGTGGAACGTTGGAATTAGGATTAAATGGGATTTTTTGGGGATTAAATGGGATTGATTTTTGGGGATTTTTAGGATTATAATCGGGTGTTTCCTTTTTAGGTTCCACTTTGGGATACATTGGGATACATTGGGATACAAATAGATGTACGGATTTCACCGATTTCACCGATTGGTACGGATTTTTTCTTGTCCTTCCGTAGGAATCTGAGTTTCCTACGGAAGGACAAGAAAAAATCCGT
>JBDKKX010000513.1:0-4275 GCA_039795795.1 Bacteroidota bacterium
TAAATAGGATTGATTTTTAGGATTTTTTGGATTTTAATCTTAAAAATCCAAAAAATCCAAAAAATCAATCCTATTTAATCCCAAAAAAATCCCATTTAATCCTAATTCAAACCCCCACCCCATTTAATCCGAATTCAAACGCCCACCCCAAGCGTTTCATCCAAAAGCAAAGGCTGTAACATTTTTTTTAAGATAGCATCCAACGCAGGCGAAACCAATCTATGCGTTGCATTTAAAATATGTAATCGAGCCGTAGGCAATTCACTTTCCAACATTTTTCCCGTCGAAACAGGTATAATTGGGTCATTTTCACCAAAAAACAATTCAATCGGAATATTAATACGATTAAATTTTTCCAAAACACGCTGCATCGGAATCACAAAATCATCCATCGAAAGCCAATAAGAAAAAAGTCGAGTCCGTCGCTCCACACGCCCCAAATGTTTAAATGTAAAATCATATATAAATTGATTAATTAACTTATATTTTCTAAAAAGAGTCAAAATGCGCAAAAACCAAAACGGTTTGTTTAAAAGCCACCAAAGCGCGTATCGAATTTGGCGCGGAATCATCGAAATTTCAAACATCCCTTTTGTATTAAAACCGTCGGGCGCAATCAAATAAAGGCGGTCTAAACGTGGTGCGAATTCCCAAACCATCCGTTGAATAATGCGCGCTCCAAAACTATAACCCATCAATTCAAACCTATATTTATTTTCCATCTCTGTAATCGTCGAAATAATGCGTTTAATATCACGCTTATTGAAAAAAGATTCCCGCCATTGCGTATGCCCGTGATGCGGCAAATCGACTGCATACACGGTGTACTCGGATTCGAGCGATTGTTGCAATTCTAAAAACATGGTAGAACGGTCGCCAAATCCATGAAAAGCAATCAACAAACGTGCGCCATGCCCAAATCGAAGACAACCAATGCGCGAATTTTTGTAAGCAAAATAAATGCGTTCCACACTGCGGGAAGCAGATATTTTAGTTACAATTTCTTCTGCATTTTTACAGATAGGATGCGCATTTTTTAAACGATATTGTTCTGGCATAAATATTTATATGTTGAAATAAATTATAATTTATTTGCCATAGGTGGCGTTTTCAAGCGTATTTCCAATAGCTTTCTTAAGGCTATCCCAACCCTAAAATGATTCAAAAAATGAACGGAGTCCTGTGCTAAAAATCTGGAAATATAAGGCTCAAAGCAGGCGCGGCGTTCATAAACGACGAGGTGCGCCATAAAATTTTGCCGCAAAAAGCGGAATGTTCTAAAAATTTTTCATAGTATCTAGGTGATTTTACTCAAAAATATTTTTTATAGCAGTTTATTAATGAATATGTGCTGTAAAACGGCTAAAAATAAGAAGATAAATTATTAGGATTATAATTTGATAATTGCAAGTTTGCAGTTATCGAATCCGTAAATAGGCTTCTGCCAATGCCAATCCCTTCACTTGGGCTTCAATATATTTAAATAAATCATCATAATTACCTTGTGCATGTTGCAAAAAACCAGCAGCCTGTCCATACACCGAAGGCATATTTAATTTTTTCATTAAATAAAACCCATCTAAAAAATGACGAATACCACCTGATATAATGACTTGCGGACATCGCATTGCGTCACCCAATTCAATTTTAATTTGATTCGTAAAATCGACCATTTCTTCTGCCGTATGCCCAATAAATGCTAATTTTTCATATAAATTTTTCTGTTCATTATTGCTGCGCAATAGTTCCACTTGAGCAAAATTCGTACCACCACTCGCGGCAAAATCAATCGCTGCTAACGGCAATTGAAATAATTTTTTCAAACTATGATACCCAAAACCTTGTCCTACTTCCTTCACAATCAATTGACAATCAATCTTTTCTAAAATGGTTTCAATTGTTTCAATTGGCGGTCTTTTAAATCTATCTCCTTCGGGTTGCAGCCATTCTTGCATCGGATTGACGTGAATAATCAATCCATCGGCGCGCAACATATCGATTAATGTTATAATTAAATGCAATTCATGCCTGTCAATCAATCGCTCTAATTGTGCAATCCCGAGATTCACAAATAAGGGCAAATTATTTCCCAACAAATCGCGCACGTCAAAATCAGCTAAATGTTCTTTATCATATAACAATTGTCGGCAGGAACCTAACCCCATTCCAAAACCAAAATCATGCGCGGCGCGTGCTAAATTGCGATTAATCGTACGCGCTTTAGCAGTGCCGCCTGTCATACTACTCACCCACATCGGTACTTTAAACGATTTATCCAAAAAAACAAAAGGTTTTAAAGTATTTTGGTCTGGATGCGCTGAAAACAAGGGTTCGTAATAAAAACGCGTGTCTGTCGCGCCGACTTGAGACCGAAAAGCTAAATCAATATGGTCTCGTTTTCGGCTGACGGCAGTTGGGTCTTGCATGATATTTAACTTTTTTTGATGGTTTAGGTTTAAATATGAAACGTTTTACAACAAAGAAACAAGTTTTATGCTTAAAAAGTTGTGAAAATCGCAAATTGATAAATTTTTATTTAGGTTATATATAAACCTTTCATTCATTCAAAGCGTTTTCTGAAAAAACAAATTTTGTTTCTATCACAAATATTTTTTTTATTAAATGCGATTAACCACTGAGTCCACCTCCCATTACGATAATTTAGAATCCAAAACCATCCAAGAAATCCTCTATGACATGAATCAAGAGGATTTATCCGTTCCCAAAGCCGTGCAAAAAGCATTGCCGCAAATCGAAGCATTTATCGCGGCAGCTGTTGAGCGCGTGCGCAAGGGCGGTAAAATTTTTTATATCGGTGCAGGCACTTCTGGGCGTTTGGGGGTGCTGGATGCTTCTGAAATTCCGCCGACTTTTGGCGCGCCCAAAAATTTATTTATCGGGTTGATTGCAGGCGGTGACCATGCTTTGCGCAATGCGGTCGAATTTGCAGAAGACAATTTAGAACAAGCATGGAAAGATATGCAATTGTATTCCATTGGTAATCAGGATATTGTACTTGGAATTGCTGCTTCGGGAACAACACCTTATGTACTTGGGGGTTTGCAATCCGCGCAGGCGGCAGGCTGCTTAACGGGTTGTATTGTGTGCAATTTGGGTTCACCTGTGGCGGCAACAACTCAGTTTCCGATGGAAATAGAAGTTGGTCCCGAATTCGTGACAGGTAGTACGCGATTGAAATCTGGGACGGCAACCAAATTGGTCTTAAATATGATTTCGACGACTTTGATGATACAAATAGGGCGCGTCCAAGGGAATCGGATGGTGGACATGCACTTAGCAAATCGAAAATTAATACAGCGCGGAACGAAAATACTCATGGAAACCCTCAAATTAGAGGAGCAAACTGCAAATCTTTTGTTAAAAGAACAGGGTTCTGTCCGAAAAGCCATTGACTTTTTTAGAGCAAAAAATAATATGTAAACGCTCTGTTGCGATATTCCAAAGAAAGGTTTATTTTTGAACAGTATTTGTGAGAAATCATTTTTCATATCCGTTTAATTCAAATTTTGCTTGAAAATGACAAAAATGCCTCTTTTCGGACTGCTATTTTTAGCTTGTAACCTTGAAAGCGCGGCGCAATCGATGGATTCCGTTGCTTCGCCGCCTACTTATTTCGCGCCCGTGACCGATACGGCAACGATGCACGTCACTGGCACAGGTTACACGTACTCGGTCAAAGAGCCGAAACGCTGGACAGGCGATATGGAACGTGCCAAAGATTTTTTTTCCAACATTGTGTTTTATGAAAATGAACAATCTTTAACGGCTGGCGGGGCATTGATACAAGTTTTGTTGTTTAAAAAACAGGATGAAAATACAATAGATGATTTAAATCACGATGTGAACGGTTACAAACGAGAATTTCCGACGGCAAAAGTGCGAGATGTTAAATATAAACATAAGAATTATGTTTGTTTTGCGAAGGTGGTTTATTTGCAAAGTCGGTTTTATCAGTACATTTGCTACATTAATCCTGGTAAAAAGTATCAAAATGGCTTTTCAGTGGCGATGAATGTCCAAAAAAGAGAACCGACTAAACAA
Organism: Bacteroidota bacterium; assembly: GCA_039795795.1. Taxonomy (GTDB): domain Bacteria; phylum Bacteroidota; class Bacteroidia; order Chitinophagales; family Saprospiraceae; genus JAAFJT01. The sequence continues at coordinate 4,063 of JBDKKX010000513.1, forward strand.
GAATTATTGGCGTTTGAGTCTGTGATACAGTCGTTGAATGGTTTGACGGAAAATTGATGCGCTTGGAATTGGGATTAAATCGGATTTTTTTGGGATTAAATGGGATTGATTTTTAAGATTTTTAGGATTTCCCCCTCAGTACGTGACAAAAAGGCTTTCGGCACAGATTGAACAGATTTGACGAGATTTCACAGATTTTTTTTGATTTTAAAC
>JBDKKX010000514.1:0-4251 GCA_039795795.1 Bacteroidota bacterium
AGCAGAAAATTAAGAAAAAAACGGATTCTAAAAAGCAATTCGACTCAAAGGTAAAACAAGTCGATAAACAACTGAAAATGTTGGAAAAGCAACCGCAAAATAAAGGCGTTCGAGATTCCATTGCGCAAGCATTGAAAGAGGTTTCGATTGAATCGGTTTCCGCAGATGACCAGTCGTTGATAACGATTGCGACTGCTGCGGCAGTTGCAGGGCATCCAACAACAGCGATTGATTTAATAGATAAAGTATTGAAAGTCAATCCTTCCAAAGAAGTAAAAGCGTTGAAAGAGCAGATTTTATCAGGCGACATTTTGAAAAAATACAATACCTATTCTTTGCCCGCGCCTTCCCATAAAGCACCAAGTGTTGTGGATAAACCATATTCCACAGAACGGGTATCGTTGCCAACGCTTGTATCGGATAAAGATAGCGGCGGTTTTTCCATTAAAGCATTTCCAAATGCGGTTTGGCGATTTCATTAGCCGAAAGCTCCTTTTTCCGCAGATTTCGCGGATTGTTGCGCAGATTTTCGCAGATTTTTTATTTTTCCATTAAAAATCTGCGAAAATCTGCACAGCAATCCGCGAAATCTGCGGGAAAGCTATCGTAAATTATTGTATCCTCGAACTCACGTTAAGATATTTATTCTTTTCCGATTAAAAACCTTCCTGCCTCCAACTTCGACTTTCATTTTTTTTATTTTTTTTAGATGAGGTACTGGCAACTTATAATCCGTCAATACCTGTTACAGTCGTGTATTTAAAAGACATTTTTTTATTGGGATAGACATATTTGAAAGCGGATTGTACTGCCTTCGTGAAATCCATAGAATATATCGCGGGTTTAAACCATTTTTGCAACAAACTCTTTTAGGAGTTTATAGGCAACCATGGCTGTCATATTGTTAATATCTCTCATTGGATTATATTCCACAATATCTACGCCTATAATTTCAACTGAAATGTTTTGAATTATTTTTATCAATTCCCTTGTTGTCATTCCACCTGGTTCGTGATGCGAAATCCCAGGCGCAAATGCAGGGTCAAGAACATCTAAATCTAATGAAATGTAGAGCGGTGATTGCAGTGTTTTTATAAAATCGTAGTTAAAATCTTTCATTTCAATCACATTCACGCCAAACTTATGCACTTGTTCTCTTTGATGCGTATTTAAAGTACGAATGCCAACCTGTGTCAAGGAATGGATAACGCCGCTTTCCATAATTCGTGCAAAAGGCGAAGCATGGGAATATGGATTGTTGTCAAAATTGTCATATAAGTCCGCATGTGCATCTAAATGCAAAATATTTATCTTTTCATATTTATCCGCAAAGGCACTAAGGATTGGAAAACTAACCGAATGGTCGCCTCCAATAGAAATCACTTTACTATTATCTTTGATTAGGCTACTAATTTTGTTTTTTATAGTCGTAAATGCTTTTTCAGGATTGGTATTTTGGAATAAAATATCACCACAATCTTGGTAATTATAGCTTTCCTTTACTTCCAGTCCGCTTTCCGAAAAGCGATTTGCCGAGCCTTCTTTGTCCATCAACCTTATCCGCTGCGGCGCGTAAGAAGGTCCTTTTAGAAAAGAGGAATTGGCATCATAAGGAATTCCAATTATTTTTATCATATTTTTTTTGTTTTTTAAACTTGTTCTGGTGCAAGCCTTACAACCAGCCCATCTAAATCTTCCTTTATTTTAATTTGACAACCCAAACGGCTGTTGTCACGGACGTGCATGGCTTGGTCGAGCATCGCCCATTCATCGTCAGTTGGCTCTGATAAAGCGTGTTTGCTTTCAACATACACTTGACAAGTGGCGCATAAAGCAATGCCGCCGCAAATCGCCTCAACGGGCAATTCATAGATTTTACAGACTTCCATGAGGCTTAAAGGCATATCAAGTGGCACTTCCAAACGATGCGTTTCCTCATGGCGGTCAATGACGTGAATGGTGATGCTTTCTTTCATAACTAATGGATTATTAATTGTTAAAACGTCGGCGATGTTTCAAACCTTTTAACACAGGGGCTCAAAATCATTTTTAAAAACAGTCAAAATGGTATCGTCCAATAAACGTGCAGTTAGGCTTTTAGCCTTTGGTAGTTCATAATGAAAATAAAACTGCATTGTGTGAATTTTAGACGCATAAAACTGTAGTTCTTCACCCATAGGATTTTTTTCGTCTAAAGCTTTTTGAGCCACCGTTGCTTGTTTGAGCCATGCCCAAGAGACATTTAAAATGCCAAAAAGTTCAAGATACAATGTTGCATCGGATAAAAAAACTTCTGAATCCCCTTTTGCTGCAATTCTCAAAAGTTGGTAGCTTGTGTTTTTCCAATCACTGAGATGGCTTTTTAACAAAGCGATATAAGGTTTGAGCGATGTATAGGCTTGGGCTGCATCTATATCTTTTTGGACTTCGGTGAGCCATAAACCAATCGCTTTGCCACCATTTCGAGGTATTTGACGACCGAGAACCGCTTGAGCTTGTATGCCTGTTGTGCCTTCATAAAGGCTCATAATGCGGACATCGCGTGCCAATTGTTCCAACTCAAAATCTTCGGTATAACCATAACCACCCAATACTTGTACGCCTTGATTGACGGAAAGAATGCCCATTTCAGCACCAAAAGTTTTGGCAACAGGCGTAAGGAGTTCGAGCAGGTCGTTATAGTGTTCTTTTACGGAGGGGGTGTCGTGATGCGCTTTTTCTAAATCTAAATATTGATAGCATTGCAAAATGAAACACAAACTGCCTTCTACAATAGATTTTTGAAACAACAACATCCGTCGAACATCGGGATGATGAACAATGGTGGTTTGTGCGCCCAAGATGCTTTTTTCATTCAACCTTCGACCTTGTGGACGCTCCATTGCATATTGTAAAGAAGCATAATACGCCGCAGAAGCAATAACCGTGCCGCCCATACCGACATCCAGTCTTGCACCATTCATCATCACGAACATCTGTGGTAGCCCGCGATTGGCTGCACCCAACAGATAACCGTAACAGTCGTCTTTTTCACCAAAACCTAAGTGCATTGCAGGGGTTGCTTTTTGCCCCATTTTGTGGTAGATACCAATGGAAGCAACGTCGTTAGAAATAAGTACCCCCTCTGTATTCTCTCTGTTTTTTGGCACAATAAACAATGAAATGCCTTTTGTTCCTGCGGGTGCGCCTTCAATACGGGCTAAAACGAGGTGAATAATATTGTCTGTAACATCGTGGTCGCCAGCCGAGATGAATATTTTTTGACCTTTTATTTTGTAAGAACCGTCGGTTTGCGGTGTCGCTGTTGTCGCAATGTCCGACAAAGAGCTACCCGCTTGGGTTTCTGTTAAGCACATTGTACCTGTCCATTGACCCGATAACATTTTGTGTGCGTACTGCTCTTTTTGAGCATCCGTGCCAAAATGGATAATCAAATTAGCGGCACCTCTTGTCATATCCCCGTACATGACAATGCTATTGTGTGCGGCACCGCAGATAAATTCTGCTGCCGAGCTGACACATTTGGGCAGTTGCTGCCCCCCAAATTCAAAAGAAAATGGTGCAGATAACAATCCTGTTTCGCTAAATGCTTTAAAATAATCGTGGACACCTTGATGTACTTTTACATGCCCATCCATCAATTCTGGCTGGTGTCGGTCTGAATCCACGAAAATAGGTTTCAGTATTTTATCCGCAATATCGGTGGATGCGTCCAAGACCATCTTGAAAGTTTCATGGTCATGAGCATTAAAATAGTCGTATTGTGTCAAAGATTCGACATTAAGGACTTCAAAAAGGGTGAAATCAAGATTTCTACGCGAAAAATTTTTACCTGCCATTGCAATAGGGTTAAAATATTAATAATTTATTTATAATCCGTCAATCCCTGTGACAGTCGTGTATTTGAAAGACAGTTTTTTATTGGGATAGACATATTTGAAAGCGGATTGCATTGCCATAGTGCCTTCGTGAAAACCGCACAATATTAATTTCAATTTGCCCGAATATGTATTGATGTCGCCAATGGCAAAAACACCTTCGACATTCGTTGAATAATCCAATGTATTAACTTCAATGGCGTTTTTATCCAGCTGTAAACCCCAATTTGCAATAGGTCCTAATTTGGGCGATAAGCCAAAAAGAGGTATGTAATGGTCGGTTTGGCGTATGATTTCGCCTTTTTTATCGTGTTTTATGACGACTTCATTGAGTTTTCCGTTGCCGTTAAGCCTGATGACTTCCGATTGTGTG
>JBDKKX010000515.1:0-4236 GCA_039795795.1 Bacteroidota bacterium
CATCCCTTCACTTGCCGCAGCACGAGTGATTTGTGCATGACTTTTTAAATCAGGTTGATTGGAAAACGCATACTTTTGGAAAGTAGCCGTTTTCAACACAATGTTTAAAATTTGTTCCACATTTCTATCCAAAATCGCTTCACTCAATTGACCTGATGCAATTGCTTCCGCTATTTTTTTGATTTGAGACGGGGTGCCAGGCATTAATAAATCATTTCCTGCCTTCATTTGTTCCACAGGATTGCGCCCGCCGAACCAATCCGACATCACAAACCCTTGAAAACCCCAATCTTTACGCAAAATAGTCGTTAATAAATCGCTGCTTTCCGAAGCCATCGTCCCATTAATCTTATTATACGAACTCATCACTGTCCAAGGATTCGCCGTTTGAACAGCCGTTTTGAAACCTTGTAAATAAATTTCACGCAATGCCCGTTCGCTGACAAGTGTATTGATGCCCATGCGCTCCGTTTCCTGATTATTTGCCGCAAAATGTTTGATAGAAACACCAACACCATTCGATTGAATGCCGTTTACCATCGCTGCCGAAATTTTCCCCGTCACGAATGGGTCTTCCGAATAATATTCAAAATTGCGTCCACCCAGTGGATTGCGATGAATATTCATACCAGGACCCAACAAAATATCTACACCATATTCATGTACTTCATTGCCCATTGCCGCGCCCACTTTTTGAACCAACTCCATATCCCACGAGGACGCTAACAAGGTCGCCACAGGAAAGGCAGTACAATAAAACGTATGAGTAGAATCGCCTCTGCGTTTTGGATTGATTCTCAACCCCGCAGGACCATCTGCAACCACAATTGCAGGAATCCCCAAACGCGGAATCGCAGACAAAGTACCCGCAGCACCTGGCACTTTGGTCTCGGTGCTACCCACAGTAGGCATTAATTCGATGCCATCAGGCATTGGCGGCGGTGCGGCTGCACCTGTTGGTGGTATTGGCGGCATTCCAGATGGCGGCGCGCCTGCCCCCGTTGGCGGAACACCTGCACTCGTTGGTGGCGTTGGAGGAGGCGGTGGTACAGCCGAAGTTGTTGGCGGCGGCGCGATTTCACTCATTCGCATCCCCGTTCCGACGACAAATTTTATTTTTTCATCCAAAGTCATCGCTTTGATGACCTCTTTGATAGGACTTTTGCCTAATTGAGGCAAAGATTCGGCTTGTTGCGCAAAGCCGACAAGACTACTCACAACAGACGAAGCGGTTAATAATAATTTTTTCATCCTTTAAAAATTCTTATTGTATCAATAATGATACAATATTAAGCAATATTTCGGTATTCACCAAATAATTCCATTATTTTTTTGCTTTTAGTAAAAGCATTTTAATAAATTCGCCCATAAAGTTCGGGAAACTTGAAAAGTTTCCCGAACTTGTGCGAGACCTATTTTGTTGAATTAAAAACGAGCGTCTTTAATTTCTTTTTCCTCCATTCTTAAATAACATTTCTACTGGTTCGATAAGCCGTTCCTTTGAAAATTGCGACGGTTTCGCCTTGTGCATTGCGCGTTACGATGTCGTAAACGCTTGTTTTATTGCCAAGATGCACCTCTTTTGCCTCTACGGACAAGGTTTCACCCACTTTTGCCGCCCGCGTAAAGGTTATCGAAACATCTAATGCGACACTCAATCGACCATGCGAATTGCAGGCAAAGGCAAATGCCGAATCCGCCGCCGCAAAGACTGCGCCACCGTGAATGATGCCGAAACCATTGAGCATTTCTGGTTTTACAATATAATGTAGGCGGCAGTTGCCTACGCCAATTTCGTCCACGACGAGACCCAGCCAACGACTGAATGCGTCGTTTTCGGTCATTTTTTGTAAGATTGCGGTGGGTTGTATCATTTTAAGGCATTGTTAATGAGCAGTCCTTTTGAATTCGGATTAAATAGGATTTTTTTGGGATTCAATGGGATTGATTTTAATGATTTGTAGGATTAATCGGGATGTTTCATTCCGTGCGAAAAGTAGGTTACAAATGGGGATACGAACGGATGTACGGATTTCACGGATTCGTACGGATTTTTTTGGAATTCCTGCTCGAAACCCAAGCAAAAAACAAAAAAAATCCGTACCAATCGGTGAAATCCGTGAAATCCGTACATCCGTTCGTATCCCAATGTATTCCAAAGTATAACCTAAAAATGAAACATCCCGATTAATCCCTATAAATCTTTAAAATCAATCCCATTGAATCCCAAAAAAATCCTATTTAATCCTAATTCAAAGCACTCTTAACAAATTTCTGATAAAATAGTTGCCCCCCATTCAAAATTTGGATGGAATATAAACCATTTAACAAATTTGCCACAGGTATTTTTAAATCCTCCTTGGAATAAAACCGATTTTGATACACTAATTGCTGATTGATATTAAAAATCATAATCTGCGTATCTTCTTGATTATCAATATTTAAAAGAAGATTTAAAAAAGATTCACTCGAAATGGGGTTCGGAAAAACAGATATATTTCTTTTTGCAGGCGTATTATATGTAGGATTCACAAATTCTAATGGATTCTCCCGCAATTCATCCGAAGGACTTGATTTTTCAACTTCATTGCCTATCAAATGCGCTGCAAGCGTAGATTGTAGCGTAAAAGTCGAAAAAGAAGTAACATTTAAGATTGTTTTCGTGAAAATAAGTCCATTCGGTTGCGAGACCGCGCCGTATCCACCCACAACAATCCAATTATTGTTTTCAAACCGCTTTAATTGGCAATTCGGACGAAGATTTTTAAAAGAACTGCCTTCATTTTGCGCATTCCACTGTACTTGAATATCCGCAGGAAACGTGCCTTTAACCCGATTAATAATCCATTGTACATTGATTCCCAATGGATTATTATCTAACAATGGTTTTACAGCGACACTAAAATCGCCTGTCCCTTTCAAAGCCACAGGCACATAACTATTGCTCGTCCCAACAGGAAAAATCGTATTACCTGTTAAATTTTTAATGAATAACAAACCTGCTTTTTGCGCCCAATGGATTGAAAGGACGTAACTGGTAGCACTACCGCCAATTGGTGCGCGATTCAAAGTCAATGTTTTTTCATTCAAATCAAATTTGCCTTTAACGAGTTGCAAAGTGCCATTTTGGATTTCCAAATCCATGCCGAGCGAGACACGGTCAGGATTATTGACATAAACATTTCCTTTAATAAGAGCCGACGTATTGGACAAATAAGTACCAATATTTTGTTGCCAAGTGCCATTGCATTCCACATCCATTTCGATTTTGCCATCCGCACCAATTAAAAGATTGCCTCCAATTTTGAGTCGTCCCGCGCCTGTGACGACCCCATAAGTCATTTCTAAATTGCTCGTTATCGTCACATTATTGAAAATAACCTTATTTTGGCGGCTCGGATGCGGCAAATAGGCTACTCTAACAATATTAAATATGGGCTTATCCGTATCAGACAAAATAAAATCACTCGTATTGCGACAAGCAAAATTGGCTAACGTGATGTTATTGCCAAATGAAACATTGTAAAAAATTTTCGCACCTTTAATCGTGATGCCTGTTGCGTGATAATGTGGATTAAACATCGTAATTACGCCGCCCGTCGAGGAAAAAGTGGTTGCACCTGTCACGTCGAGCAACGGTTTATTGGCGGGAACGCTCAAGGCTTCCGTAAAGGCGCAGCCGTCAATCATCATGGCACCCGCCGACATCTCGAAAATAGACCCCGTATTAAATTTCACATTGCCATAAACTTTAAATTGATGACTCCAATCGCCATTAATCCGCAACCGTCCATTGATAATGCACTCGGTATTGCGCACCGCCCGCACGTCAATTTGCAAATCGCGCCCACCAATCGTCAGATTCGTCGCGCCGACATCTAAAAAACCATTAATCGTAAGACTATCGCAATCGGTATAAGCTCCAAAAACGGTCACATTCGTACCGAGCGCAATGGTCGCTTTATCCCATTTCGTAGGAATCACCCCTTTATCCCAAATCGCAGGGTCGTACCAACTGCCCGAACGAATGGTGGTGAGAGAAATAGCTTGCACCGTCAAAGCAGTGAGCAGACAAAAAAAAGTTAGGTAGAATTTGTTGTTTGTCAACATGTTTGTTTAAAATAATAGATTTTGGGTATCGTTTGAAATTGTAAAAATTAAATATTTAAAGTTGTATTTGTGTGGTATATAATTCTTTATGCTTTGTTTTTTTTAATAACATTTACAAAGGTACTG
>JBDKKX010000516.1:0-4223 GCA_039795795.1 Bacteroidota bacterium
GACCTGCATTTGTATTGCCAATCCCGCCCATAGCAGCGGCAATACCCTGATTCGTATTGAATTGACCACTCAAAAAAGAAGATTCTCCTTCATTTAAATGATTGGTGCCCGATAACATCGATTCAAGGGCTTGATTCACATTCGATTTGCCCGACAAAAAACTGTGATGCCCATTATTGAGATTCAATTCGCCCAAAACCCCAGCATGAAGCCCGATATTTTGGTTTTTGAAACCCGTCACCCAACTGTTATTCCCCGAATTTGCATTTTCCGCGCCAGCTAAAATGCTATTTCCGCCATTATTGATGTTTTTTAAACCCGAAACCCAAGCCGATTCACCCGAATTTTCATTCATCTCGCCCGCCAAAAAGCTAAAATTACTGGCATTGAGATTCGTTTTACCAAACATACCGACGCTCATCCCATTATTTCGATTGTCTTCGCCCATGAGTTGACTGTACAAACCATTGTTTTCGTTCAGAAAACCGCCTACTATCGCGCCTAAACTCCCATTTTTAACTTTTTTGCCGAAAATAACACTGGATTCACCAGTGTTCCCATTCTGAACCCCTGTCGTCAAACTATAATTTCCTGTATTTGTATTGTTAGAACCGCCGCCCACCGCACCATCTGCGGTTTGCCGATTCGCCGTTCCGAATAACAAACTGCCCGTTCCGTCCAAAGTATCCTGCGAACCCAACAAGACAGAATAATTGCCCGTCAACCGATTCAGCAGCCCAAAAGCACCATTCCCAATGCCCGAAATCGCTTGATAGCTCCCACTAATCGCATTTTCATCGCCTTCAATTTGGTGAAAACCGCCACTAATTAAATTGCCTTCGCCGTTCACCCGATTGTTTTGACCACTAATCAAGTTTAAGCCGCGCAAACATTGATTGTTCAAACCGACGGTTAAACTATATCGTCCGTTGACAAGTTGATTTGCGCCTGCGGTCAAACTGCCCAAAGCCGTTTGTGCGACGCGATTATTCCGCCCTGCGACCAACGAATAATCGGCATTTAACGAATCTTTGTAACCGAAAACGACGGATGACGCGCCCGTAACCACATTTAAACGATTGGCTGCCAAGGCGTTCGCTCCAAAAACGGTATTGCTGTCCCCAAACGCGACCGTACTCAGCCCCGCAGCGATATTGTCTAACCCAAAGGCTGCACTATTTTTGCCATTGATATTCCAATGATTGCCCGTGACGGTTCCCGCCCGAAAAACGCCTTGACTTGGGATGAACATTAAGCGATTGCCCGCGCCTTGTATCGGCACTATTGCATCATTGCCGTCTATCAACAAACTCCCATGTCGTACATGCAGTCTGGATAACGGTTGTTGAATCCCAATCCCCACCCAATTCATTGAAGTTGTGTCTTTTACATATAAATTATGATTTAAATTAAATTTTGAAAGTCCATTTACTACCCCACTGAAGGTCGTAATGCCGCCTACATTGAGGTTGTGATGTAAAGTCGTCGTCCCTTCTACGTCCAAAACGCTATCCAATAATACACGCTCATAAACTTCTAAATTTTTGTGAATCAATGCATTACGGGCGTAAAAACTATCTAATATTTCTATTTTCGGAACAGACAGGTATTTTAAAATGATTGCCTTGTTTGCGGTTAATTGCGTATCAATGATTGCCGTCGTGGTGGTTAAATTGCCCTTATTGGTAATGCCTTGCATCGTTAACGGCGCAGTCGCGCTCAATGTGGTGCCGCAATAGCAACTGCCGCCCCCTGTGATAAATTGGGCTTCAACGCTTGAACTGAAACCGAGTACAAATAAAGATATGATTAATTTTTTCATATTTTAATGCTTGAAAATGAATGTTTTTTTTGTCATTCCGTAGGAATCTTTTGTGCTTGGAGTTTCCTACGGAATGACAAAAGTTTCCTGCGGAATGACAAAAGTTTCCTACGGAATGACAAAAGTTTCCTACGGAATGACAAAAGTTTCCTGCGGAATGACAAGCGGAAGTTACTGCTTAACTATTTTTCGGACGATTTTCCGTCCGTCTTTCAATTCAAATTGTAAAAAATATACGCCCACCGCTTGCTCTTGAAAGGGCAAAACATATTTTTCACCTGAACCGATTTGTAAATCCGTTTTACCCAAACGCCTGCCCAAAGCATCTCCGATTTCAATCTTTTGAAGGGTTGCGCCGATGATTTGAACGGTCAAATCCGCGTCGGTCGGATTCGGCGTAACGGTCAATGTTACTCCTGTTAAATCGTGGATGGCGGTTGGAATACAAGAATTTTCAATCACAATATTTTGTTCCTGTGCGGCGCATTCATTTAGGTCGGTGACAGTCACGCTATAACTGCCTGCATTTGAAACGATTATGAGTGGCGTAATTTCTCCATTCGACCATTTGTACTGATAAGTCGGCAAGCCGCCCGACACTTGGACTTGTATCGCGCCCGATTGTTGACAGGTGATGTGCTCGCGCGAATAAGTCAATGTCAGCTTCGTGCCACTTGACAAGTTGATTTCATCGCTTTTTTGACAACCATTCTCATCCGTCACCGTCACGTAATACCGACCACCGTACAAACCCGTCAATACATTGGTATTCGAGGGTAACTGAGGATTGTGCCGCCACAAATACGTGTAAGTGCCTACGCCGCCTGCGGGATTCGCTTCTAATTTGCCCTTCCCATCCGCACAATAATCGGTGGTCGTTTGGAAGCGCACTTGCAACGCCGCACAATTCCGTACCGTGAGCGATAACCGAACCACATTGTTGGTTTCATCGCTTTCTGGGATTTGGGCATCGGCATCGGTGCGGATGAACAGGTAGTAAACGCCATTCGCTGTACCATCGGGCACTATCACGTCTATAGATAGCGGATTGACGACTCCTGCGCCCAAACCTGCCACTGCATCATTGGCTAAAACGGGGTCTTGGGCATCTAATACGTCGTTTTGGGAAAAATAAATTTTATACCGATGTCCCGCCGCCGCAATCCGACCGATGTTTTTGTCTTGAAACGAAACCGTGACAAATTCCCCTGCGGTGACCATCCCTGGGGATGCCAATCTTGCATTTTCTATCGTCAAATCGGCAACTAACGCCACACGCTGCCATTGCGTGATGTTATGCACGGGGTCTATCACATACGTTTCGACGTTGCCATTGCTATGCTCCGAGCGCGTTAACTCGCCGTTTTTATTGTAACCGTATTGGCGGGTTTGCTCGACCGTTTGCGCGGTCAACCCGCACAAGGGTAAAAATATGATTGGAATTATGAACCTATTTTTCATACATTTGTTAGTTCGTTAAAATTTTTAAAATATGGCACTACCATTGTTAAAAAAAGTTTGTCAAGCACTCGAATCGGAGCACATTCTTTATATGGTTTCGGGCAGTATTGCTTTGAATACGTACACGATTCCGCGCATGACTCGAGACATTGACATCATTATTGAACTGCATAAACAAGACATTCGACGATTTTGCAAACTCTTTGAATCTGGTTTTTATGTAGATCCAATTACGGTTCAAGAAGAAGTGGAACTTCGTGGGATGTTCAATGTCATTGACTTTTCAACAGGTTACAAAATAGATTTTATCATTCGTAAAAATACGGAATACAGACAATTAGAATTTGCTCGACGGCTTCGGGATAATACATTTGGCTTTCCAATATGGCTCGTTAGCATCGAAGATTTGATCATTTCTAAAATTGCTTGGATTCAAGAGTTGCAAAGCGACCGCCAAATGGAGGACATTCGCAATTTACTCAACAACCCAACTGTGGATAAAAATTACATTCAATTTTGGTGCAAACAATTGATTTTCAATACTTTTAACTTAATTTAATGATGACAGATACGCCACTTCACATTTATCAGAAACAATTTGAAATCATCTTTTCTAAACCGAAAAAAGAACGTTATTTAATGGGTTTTGAAATGATGGACACGGTTCGCACGATTGTCGTGAACAGTATCAAGAAACAGCATCCATCTATTTCAGACCGCGATTTATGGATTGCGGTCTTTAAACGGTATTATCAAAATGATTTTACGCACATTCAATTGGATAAAATTATTCAGGCTTTTATCGCCTATCATAACAGTTAGTGCATGATGCCCAAAATAAATAGGGAAATCGTAGAGACGCGATTCATCGCGTCTTGCCCCTTTGAAAGCCTTTTTTGTAAAAGTAAAAGGCGGAATGGGAATTGAAATGGGCAAGACG
>JBDKKX010000517.1:0-4219 GCA_039795795.1 Bacteroidota bacterium
TAGGAAACATAGACCTTCTATGTTTCCTATGTACCTATGTGTTCCAAAAAACCTATGTTTCCTATGTACCTATGTGTTCCAAAAACAATCTGAACGGCGCGGCAAAAATAGCATTTTTTCAAAATAAAATTTTGCTTTTTCTCAAAAAGTAATATATTTGACGCTTTAACGATAACAAAAAATAGATTTTTCTATGACGCTTAGTAAACAAAATAATGTTTGGTGGACAGTCGCAGTCGCAGCACTCGGCTATTTTGTGGATATTTACGATATTCAATTATTCAATTTGGTGAGCAAAGTGAGTATCAAAGGCATCGGCATCACGGATGCGGCGGCGATTGACCGTTTGGATTATACGCTTTTTTTGCATCAAATGGCAGGAATGATGGTCGGCGGACTGGTTTGGGGCATTATCGGAGACCGTGTAGGACGTAAATCAGTGCTGTTTGGTTCTATTTTAATGTACTCTTTAGCAAATATTGCAAATGGATTTGTCACTTCTGCCGAACAATATGCGGTTTTACGCTTTATTGCAGGATTTGGTTTGGCGGGCGAACTCGGTGCGGCAATAACCCTCGTTTCGGAATTGATGACCAAAGAAAATCGGGGTTGGGGAACGATGGTGGTCGTTGCAATGGGTGCGCTGGGTGCAGTTGCGGCAGCGACGATTACTAAAATGTGTGGGACGGATTGGCAATTGGCTTATTTTCTTGGCGGCGGTTTGGGCTTGCTGCTTTTGGCACTTCGATTTAGCACTTTTGAATCGGGGATGTTTGAAAATATGAAAGAATCCAATATATCAAAAGGCAATTTTTTGATGCTTTTCCAGAATCAAGAACGCTTTTTGAAATATTTAGCCTGTACTTTATTAGGATTGCCGATTTGGTTTACGGTTGGGATTTTGATAAAATTTTGTCCCTCCATTGCAAAAATAACACAAGTAACAGGTGAAGTTAAAATTCCAGATGCAGTGATGGCGTGTTATATCGGTATTTCTTTTGGCGATTTGCTTTGCGGTTGGATGAGTCAATTGTTAAAAAGTCGTAAGAAAATTGTGGTTTTGTACTTGATATTGGGACTTTGTACGATACTTACAGTGCTGTATTCCAAAGGATTATCACCACAAATGTTTATTTTTCTTTGTTTTATTTTAGGGACTTGCTCGGGCTATTGGGCATTATTTGTAACGATTGCTTCCGAACAGTTTGGTACGAATATTCGGGCAACGGTCACAACAACGGCTCCTAATTTTGTACGTGGTGCGGTGATTCCTATAACCTTGTCGTTCAAAAGTTTGGAACTGACTTATGGCACGATTACAAGCGCGACAATAGTTGGATTTGTGTGTTTATCGTTGGCTTTTATATCCATTTTTTATTTGAGAGAAACGTTTGGTAAAAATTTAGATTATTTGGAAGCGTAACAAAAATTGAGATAAAATTGGAACGCGGAGGACGCAGATTGGACGGATTTACACGGATTTTTTTTTGAATATATGCTGAGAACCCAGTATATATTCAAAAAAAATCCGTGTAAATCCGCAAAATCCGCGTTCCAATTCTATCCCCATTTTCAAACTAAAAAAATAAATATTTTTTTTAAATATTTATCATATTGTTATATTTTGTAAAACATAAATAATTAATAATAAATATTTTACATCATTTAAAACGCTTTGAGTACATTTTATTCTAATCCTTTCTCACCGTATCCTCATTAAAACACGCCGTTCCCTAAAAACATAACGGATTCCGATTTGATTCCCATGAAACGGTATAGTTTTAGCAAGCCTCCTGCAAACAGCAAGCGAACATTTCACACTGAACATGCTATTAGAAAATATACGTAATCTCACTATGCCAAAATTCCCTTTTTATAAGCAGCATGACGCAATGGACTGCGGCGCAACTTGTTTGCGCATGATTGCGCGGCATCATGGACGGTTTTATTCGTTGGAACATCTTCGAGAATTGACTTTTGTAGGCAAAGAGGGGGTCGCGCTGATTGATATTAGCGACGCTGCCGAGAAACTCGGTATGAATACGCTTGCCGTCAAAGTATCCTATGAACGCATTTTGGAAGGTTTGCCGCTGCCCTTGATTGCGCATTGGCGACAACAACATTTTGTGGTGGTCTATGACTTGACGGAGAAAAATGTGCGTGTTGCGGATCCTGCGTCGGGTTTATTGGATTATACGAAAGCCGAATTTATGAACGGTTGGGCGAGCGATATTCGCGATGGCGAAAAACAGGGCATTATTCTATTAATGGAAACAACGCCTGATTTTTTTCAACGCGAAGGCGAAAAAGTCGATAAATCGGGTTTTGGGTTCTTGCTGACGTACATTTTGCGCTATAAATCGTTGTTATGGCAATTGGTTTTAGGCTTATTGCTGGGTTCGATGTTGGATTTGGTGTTTCCGTTTTTGACGCAAGCCATTGTGGATGTGGGCATTAGCCATCAAGATGTCAATTTTGTTTGGACGATTTTGATGGCGCAATTGATGTTGTTCGTGAGCGCGACTTCGGTGGATTTCATTCGCGGTTGGATTTTGTTGCACATTGGTACGCGGATTAATGTCAGTTTGGTTTCGGATTTCCTCATCAAATTGATGAAATTGCCCGTTCGCTTTTTTGATTCTAAATTGACCGGCGATTTGCTGCAACGGATTGGCGATAATTCTCGCGTAGAACATTTTTTGACTTCGGCAGCGTTTGTAACCTTTTTTTCGATTATTAATTTTATCGTATTTGGAGTTGTCTTAGCTTTTTACAATTTAACGATTTTTGCGACGTATTCTATTTTTGCTTTTGTCTATCTTTTTTGGATAACGTTTTTTTTGAAGAAGCGTAAAGAATTGGATTATAAGCGTTTCGACCAAATGGCGGAAAATCAAAGTAATTTAATTCAGATGATTAGCGGGATGCAGGAAATCAAATTGCATAACGCCGAACGCCAAAAACGGTGGCATTGGGAACGGACGCAAGCGAAATTGTTTCGCACGAGTACGAGTTATTTGGCATTAGAACAATTGCAACGGGCTGGGGGTACGTTTATCAATCAGTTAAAAAACATTTTGATTACGTTTGTCGCTGCCAAAGCGGTGATTGAAGGCAAAATGTCTATTGGTACAATGCTCGCTGTGCAATATATTATTGGGCAATTGAATGGTCCGTTGGAACAATTGGTGCGTTTTATTCAAATGGCGCAGGATGCCAAAATTAGTTTGGAACGCCTCAATGAGATTCATAAAAAGGATGATGAAGATGGTTCGACGGCTAAAATGATGGGGATTCCTGAAAGGGGCGATTTGAGTTTTCAAAAGGTATCCTTTCAATATGGGGGTCCGCATTCCCCGATGGTTTTGAAAAATATTAATTTGAATATTCCAAAAGGTCAAACCTTGGCAATTGTGGGCACGAGTGGTTCGGGCAAAACGACGATTTTGAAATTGTTATTGCGTTTTTATGACCCGACTCAAGGTTCGGTACAGGTCGGCGAAGTGAGTTTGGGCAATATTCAAGGGCGTGTGTGGCGTGAAAAATGTGGGGTGGTGATGCAAGAAGGGTTTATTTTCACGGATACGATTGCGAATAATATTGCTTTAGGCGATACGATGGTGGATAAGAAACGATTGCTTCAAGCGGTGAAAGTTGCCAATATTCAATCGTATGTAGAATCTTTGCCTTTGGGTTACAATACGAAGATTGGAGATGACGGGGTGGGTTTGTCGCAAGGTCAGAAACAACGGTTGTTGATAGCGCGGGCGGTTTATAAAAATCCAGAATACATTTTTTTTGATGAAGCGACGAATGCTTTGGATTCTTACAATGAATTGGTGATTATGGATAATTTGAATGAATTTTTTAAGGGTAAAACGGTGGTGATTGTGGCACATCGATTGAGTACGGTGCGAAATGCGGATAAAATTATTGTAATTGATAGGGGCGAAATCATTGAAGCGGGGAATCATAATGAATTGACTGCCTTGCGCGGTTCTTATTATAATTTAGTTAAAAATCAATTAGAATTGGGGAATTAGAATTTGGATTAAATGGGATTTTTGGGGGATTAAATGGGATTGATTTTTTTTTGGATTTATCGGCACAGATGGAACAGATTTTACGAGATTTTCACAGATTTTTTTGGATTTTTCAAACGTTAAAACAAAAAAATCTGTGAAAATCTCGTAAAATCTGTTCCATCTGTGCCGATAAA
>JBDKKX010000518.1:0-4218 GCA_039795795.1 Bacteroidota bacterium
TGGGCGAAGTGCAAGAAATGATTGATATTTGTGATTTTGCGGTGGGTTTGAGCCGTCAATTGTATGGTTTGACGCTGCATTCTGAACGGTTGGAGCATCGCATGTATGAACAATGGCATCCGTTGGGAGTGGTTGGGATTATTTCTGCCTTTAATTTTCCTGTAGCGGTTTGGTCGTGGAATGCGATGATTGCCTTAGTTTGTGGCGATGTTTGCATTTGGAAGCCGTCTGAAAAAACGCCTTTGAGTGCATTGGCTTGTCATCAATTATTGACTAAGTGTTTGAAAGACAATGGTTTACCAGAAGGAATTAGTTGTATTATCAATGGCGATTATCGGGTTGGGGAGTTTCTTTCAAAGGATAAAAAAATTGCATTGGTTTCAGCGACGGGCAGTACGCGCATGGGCAAAGCGGTTGCGACGGCGGTGGGTGCGCGCTTGGGGAAGACGATTTTAGAATTGGGTGGAAATAATGCGGTGATTGTTACGCCGAGCGCGGATTTGAATATTGTAATTCCTGCGACGGTTTTTGGGGCGGTGGGTACGGCGGGACAACGTTGTACGACGACGCGGCGGTTGATTGTCCACGAAAGTTGTTATGAATCCGTCAAAAATGGGTTGGTGAAAGCCTATTCGCAGTTGAAAATTGGGAATCCGTTGGATACGGCGAATCATTTGGGACCGTTGATTGATGCGAATGCCGTGCAACAATATTTGGATGCGTTGAAGCAAATTGAAGCCGAAGGCGGCAACTTTTTAGTCGCGGGCGGCGTATTAACGGGGACGGGTTTTGAAAGTGGTTGTTATGTGCGTCCGTGCATTGCGGAGGTCGCGCCACATTATAAAATTGTACAACACGAAACGTTTGCTCCGATTCTTTACTTATTGAAATACAAAGACTTAGATGAGGCTATTGAGATTCAAAATGGTGTTCCACAAGGATTATCTTCGGCGATTATGACGGATAGCGTGCGCGAAGCAGAGCTGTTTTTGTCGGCATTGGGTTCGGATTGCGGCATTGCGAATGTCAATATTGGGACGAGTGGCGCGGAAATCGGTGGTGCTTTTGGCGGCGAAAAAGAAACGGGCGGCGGACGAGAATCGGGTTCTGATGCTTGGAAAGCCTACATGCGCAGACAAACGAATACGATTAATTATGGGCATCAATTACCATTAGCACAGGGGATTAAATTTGAATTCTAATTTATAAAGTATTGATTTTACAGTTTAAATACATGAATTTTATCTTTTAAGTGAACAATTGGATTGGAGTCGTGTTAACATGTTGTTAATCATGGAAAAGACGATTGTTGTTCCGTAATTTTGCATTTAATTTTATAGCGATTTTGTAACCATCCTGTTAAGGGTGGAGACGTTGGAATTAGGATTCAATGGGATTTTTTTAGGATTAAATAGGATTGATTTTTAGGATTTTTAGGAAAATCCTAAAAATCCTAAAAATCAATCCTATTTAATCCCAAAAAAAATCCCATTGAATCCTAATTCCAACCCTCGCAATTCTTTACCAACATCTTTTTAAATTAAGTGATAACGAATCTTAGACCAATTACGACAAAATAATATTTTTCAAACAAAATTTATTATAAAACTTTATTCTAAGTTAGTGAAATTTAATGCCCGAAAATGTGTCAAAAAGAAGTGCGGACAGTCTAAACATAAAAGCGAAAGGTTGTGAGTTCGGCTCTAACCGCCTGTCAAATGCAAAAGTGTGAAATTTTTTTAAAACCTTAAAAGAACGGAGTAGAAAAGTGAACAATAAAGTAGTCAATCGAGTGGTTATTTTTGGCGCATTGGCAATCGTTTTAGTGATTGCGATGCAGTCCTATTGGGTGATGACGACCTGGGATTTGAACGACAAACAGTTCGACCAATCCGTGCAAATTGTGTTATTGCACACGGCGCGGGACCTTGCGGTGATTCGCAAAAGTACGCTCCCTTCGGAAGATGTGGTCAAACGTTTAAGCAGTAATCAGTATGCGGTCAACGTGAATACGCATATTGATGCCAATAATTTGGATTTTTACCTGCAACATCAGATGGAACAGGTGGGTTTGAAGGAGGATATGGAATATGGGATTTACAATTGTTACACCGAAGAAATGGTGTATGGAAAATATGTAACCCATAAAATGGGGTTGGACACGACGAGTATAGATAAAAGTTTGCCAAAATATGACAAATTTTTATATTACTTCGTGGTGCGCTTCCCGAATCGGACAAGTTACTTGCTGGGGAATATGGGTTTAACCTTAGTATTGACAGGGATTTTATTTATTACGATTTTATTTTTTATCTTCTCGCTGGGTGTTATTTTGCGTCAAAAAAGATTGTCTGAATTGCAAAAAGATTTTATTAATAACATGACGCACGAGTTTAAAACACCGATTTCAACCATTAAAATTTCTGCTGAAGTGTTTGCGAATCATCCGTTGGTGCGCAATGATGACCGATTGAGTCGATATGCCAAAATCATTCGAGAGCAAAATGAACGTTTGAATGCACAAGTGGAAAAAGTATTGCTCATCACGCGGATTGAAAAAGAATCGTTGCAAATAAAACTTGAAAGTATTCATTTGCATGATATGTTAGATACTGTATTGTCGAGTGTTAGCGTTAAAGTGGAGGAACGAGATGGTTTATTGGAAGAAAATTTTCAAGCAGAAAATGATTTTATTGAAGCAGATAATTTGCATTTGACCAATATACTGCATAACTTGCTGGATAATGCTATGAAATATTCGCAACCGAACGTTCCGCCAGAAATAATGGTTTCTACGGTGAACAAAGGCAACTTTTTACAGTTAAGTATATCGGATAAAGGGATTGGCATTGACCGAAGCCATCAAAAAATGGTTTTTGAACGGTTTTACCGAGTGCCGACGGGGAATGTACACAATGTAAAAGGTTTTGGGTTAGGTTTATATTATGTTAAAAATATATGCAGAGCACATGGCTGGAACATTCGATTGGAAAGCGAATTGAATAAAGGAACGACCGTTATTATTGAAATTCCTAAAGCGAAACAAGCTGCGCCTCAAAAAGAGCCAGTTTTAAATATTTGATTAAAATTTAGTAATGATGAATGATGAATGATAAATGATGAATGATAAATGATGAATGATGAATTGCGAAATTTATCATTTATCATTTATCATTCATCATTCATCATTCATCATTCATTGGTAATCATTAACCATCACTCAAACAACGTGGAGTCTAAAAAAGCGCATTTATTATATGTGGAGGATGACGAAAGCCTAAGTTTCGTGACGCGCGATCACCTCGAGTTGCACGGGTATCGGCTGACGTATTGCGAAAACGGGCGAAAAGCCATGAACGTCATCAAATCTCAGACCTTTGACTTGTGCATCCTGGATGTGATGTTACCGGACTTGGATGGTTTTACAATCGGCGAAGAGATTCGGAAGTTTAATACGCAAGTCCCTATCATTTTCCTCACAGCGAAATCGCTTAAAGAGGATAAACTCAGGGGTTTACGCTTGGGGGCGGATGATTATATCACCAAACCGTTTAGTATTGAAGAGTTGATTTTGAAAATTGAGATTTTTTTGAAACGCTCCCAAGTGGGGATTTTGCCTGTTCAACCCGTCTATTTGACGATTGGCAAATACCATCTTGACCATAAAAATTTGTCGCTCAAATTCGATACGACGAGTAAATCGTTGACGCAAAAAGAAGCAGATTTGCTGAAAATGTTTATTGATAATAAAAATGAAGTCATTAAACGGTCGGTAATTTTGGAAACGTTGTGGGGCGAAGATGATTATTTTCTCGGTCGGAGTTTGGACGTGTTTATTTCACGGTTGCGCCGCTATTTGAAAGAAGACGCTCGTATTAAAATCGAAAATATACATAGCGTTGGTTTTCGGATGAATGTGGATGCGGCGAAAAATGCTTCCTAAAACTACTGAATGAACCTGAGTAAAGGCATTTTAATAAGGTCTCGCACCAGTTCGGGAAACTTTCCAAGTTTCCCGAACTTGAGTAATGAAATTTTAATAAGTCACCCATTATTCTTTAAAAAAGGGGCTGTCTCAAAAGAAAAAATCACAAAATAGGATTCGGTTGGGATACAAATGGAGGTACGGATTTCACTGATTTCACGGATTCGTACGGATTTTTTTAACCCCAATGCTTTGTTTCCAGCAAAAAATAAAAAAAATCCGTACGAATCCGT
>JBDKKX010000519.1:0-4197 GCA_039795795.1 Bacteroidota bacterium
CGAAAGGGGCATTACCATTCTCGCAAAGAATGTTTCCATTACCTATAAAGGGGTGAAAATCAACACGATAGATACTCCTGGTCACTCCGATTTCGGGGGCGAAGTGGAACGTGTGTTAAACATGGCGGACGGCGTATTGCTGCTCGTGGATGCTTTTGAGGGTCCGATGCCTCAAACGCGTTTTGTATTACAAAAAGCATTGGAATTGGGTTTGAAACCGATTGTGGTCGTCAATAAGGTGGATAAACCGAATTGTACCCCTGAATTGGTGTATGAACAAGTTTTCGATTTGATGTTTTCGTTGGACGCGACGGAAGATCAATTGGATTTCCCTGTGGTTTACGGTTCGGCGCGCAATAATTGGATGGGTCCCGACCCGCATAAACCTGCAAATGATATTAGTTATTTGTTGGATCAAATTGTCGCGCACATTCCGCCGCCGAAAATTGATGTTGGAACGCCACAATTGATGATTACATCGTTGGATTATTCCAATTATATTGGTCGAATTGCCATTGGTCGCTTGAAAAGAGGCAATTTGAAACCCAATATGCCGATTTCTTTGTGCAAAAAAGATGGTTCGATTCAAAAAAGTCGTATCAAAGAATTATATGTATTTGAAGGTTTGGCAAAAGTCAAAACGGAGTTGGTCGAAGCGGGCGATATTTGCGCGATTGTAGGCATTGAAGGTTTTGAAATTGGGGACACGGTTTCCGATTACGAAAATCCAGAAGCATTGCCTGCGATTACCATTGATGAACCGACGATGAGTATGACTTTTACCATCAATGATTCTCCATTTTTTGGTCAGGAAGGCAAATTTGTAACGAGTCGGCACGTCAAAGACCGTTTGGAAAAGGAATTGGAAAAGAATTTGGCATTGAAAGTCGTTCCAACCGATTCTGCGGATGCGTTTAAAGTATTTGGACGCGGCGTTTTGCACCTTTCGGTCTTGATTGAAACGATGCGCCGCGAAGGTTATGAATTGCAAATTGGTCAACCCCAAGTCATTATCAAAAATATCGGGGGCAAAAAATGCGAACCCGTAGAGGAATTAAATATTGATGTTCCTGAATATCATTCGGGTAAAGTGATTGACATCGTGACGCGCCGCAAAGGTCAAATGGTCAGCATGGAGCCGAAAGGAGAACGAATGTTGTTGAAATTCGAGATTCCGTCTCGCGGGATTATTGGTTTGCGGAGTTTGATGTTGACGATGACGCAAGGCGAAATCGTGATGACGCACCGTTTTATTGAATTTCAAACGCATAAAGGAGAAATTCCAGGTCGTCAAAATGGTTCATTGATTTCTAAGGAAAATGGACAATCCATCCCTTTTTCTATCAATAATTTGCAAGAAAGAGGCTTTTTCTTCATCGAATCGGGCGAAAAAGTGTATGAAGGACAGGTAATTGGCGAAAATAACCGTCCAAGTGACTTAGTCGTGAACGTGACGGTCACTAAAAAATTGACAAATATGCGCGCTTCGGGTTCGGATGATAAGGTGCGATTGATTCCGCCTGTGAAATTCACGTTGGAAGAAGCATTAGAATATATTGCAGAAGATGAATATGTAGAAGTTACGCCACAATCGTTGCGATTGCGCAAAATCCTTTTGAAAGAAAGTGAGCGTAAGCGTTCTGGAAAAGTGGAAACGGCGTATTAATTTACTGTATTTTAATATAAAATTGCGTCAATTTACAAATTGACGCAATTTTATATTAAAAATCAAGCAACAGCATAACCTGAATGAACACGAGCTTGTGGTGAATGAAATGCTGGCACTAAATCCATTGGTTGAATTCCTTTCTTTAACAAAGTTTGACCAATTTCTAAATCGGTACCATCGTATCGAAGCCATACTTTTCCATCTTTTTTAACTTCTACATGTACAACTGGCCCGTAATGCCTTTCTACCCCTTCCCATCCATCGGACATTAACATATATTGTCCATTGATATTATCTATCAAAAGAAGAGATTCTAAATCACTTGCTTTTGATAGGAAAGTACCTACTTCTGCAATGATTTTATGAACAATCTGTTTGTATTTCTTTACTTTATCCATTTTATTATTAAAGATGTGTTAGGGTCAAAAATAATTATTTGAAGTGACAATTCATTCAAAAACTCAGCTAAAATATCATCCGCTAACAAAGCAAGATAACTTTCTTCAGGCATAGCTAAAAATAATTTTCGGTTGGGAAAACGTTTTTTAAGTCCCAAAACATACAATTGATATTGTCCAAGTGCCTTATAAAAATCCGTTAACAAAGACAAGCCGATAAAACTTTTAATTTCAATCGCAATTTTTTCTTCACCCCGTTCCGCAGCAATTAAACGCTCCGCGCCTAAATCAATAAAGACTTTACGCTTCGTAAATTTGATAGTTAAAGGATCATGGGTAATGCGCCAGCCATCCGTTTCTAAGGCATCTCTAACAATCTGATGATAAACATCTTTTGCCATAGTACATTTTTGAATATAAAAATTGGTTTAATAAACATTTACCTTGCAAAGATACCGTTTTTTTACTAAAATACAAATTTTCATTAAAAAGTAAGTAATTTTTTCGCACTGCCTTTTAATGTTTTTGTACAACAAATTTACTGAACCAATTGTTAATTAGTTTCAAATTTTTTTTTAAAATGAAAATCAAGCTTTTTCTCGACACCTCCATTCCCAGCGCGCCTTTTGACTTAACAAAACCCATGCGCAAGCATATCACAATACAATGGTTTGAAAAGGAAGCCTTTAAATATGATATTTATACATCCAATTTATCCATCCAAGAATTGCATCAATGGAGTAATTTAACCAAACAACAAGGTGCTTTAGAATTATTGGAAAAGGCAACTGCTCAAATTCTTCCGATTACGCCCGAAATCGAACAACTCGCAGAACAATATATTGTACGCGGCGCATTTCCTATTACAGAAAAGTATGATGCGTTACATTTGGCGTGTGCGACTTTGAATGATATTCAAAATTTTGTCTCATGGGATTTTAAACACATCGTCAGCGTAAATCCGATTTTGAAAATCCTTGAAATCCATCAAAAATTGAAGTTGCCGATGATGAATATCAATACGTTAGCACCTTATGGGGGCAATCATTATGGAATTTTTGAACCAGAGAAATTTACAAAAGAAAAACATAAAATGGAGGCTTTTCTAAATCAAGTGACAAAATAATCATTTTAATACGCTGATTCTCCGATGCGTTTTTTACTTTTGCGCCGCAACTTAAAAAAATCGCTCGTGAAAAAATATCTGTCGCTTATTAAATTTAGTCATACGATTTTTGCCTTGCCGTTCGCGCTGGTAGGCTATTTTTTAGCAGTAGAAACAACTGGTAAAAACATACATCTCAAAACATTATTTTGCATTTTGGGCTGCATGGTGTTCGCTCGAAGTGCTGCAATGGCATTCAATCGCTATTTAGACCGCGACATTGATGCGAAAAACCCAAGAACGGCGATTCGAGAAATCCCCGCAGGCGAAATCGCGCCTCAATCTGCCCTCCTTTTTGTGGTTTTGAACGGTGTTTTATTCATCGCAACGACTTATTTTATCAACAATTTGTGTTTTCGGTTGTCTCCCGTTGCATTAGCCGTCATTTTGGGTTACAGTTACACCAAACGATTTACTTGGTTGTGCCATTTTGTATTGGGTTTGGGCTTATCCTTAGCACCTCTTGGAGCGTACTTGGCAGTAACAGGCGCATTTGCTTCAATTCCAATTGGTTATGCAATGATTGTTTTATTATGGGTTTCCGGATTCGACATTATTTACGCGCTCCAAGATGAAGATTTTGACCGTTCCATGCAACTCAACAGCGTTCCTGTGTTGATGGGCAAAAAAGGAGCATTTCAATTATCCAACATTTTGCATTTTATTTGCGCTTTGTTACTAATTTTTGTGGCATATCGCATCAATAATCATAGCCATACGTTTGGAATGCTGCATTATATAGGTGTGCTTATTTTCATTGGATTATTAATTTATCAACATACTTTGGTGAAAATCAATGATTTAAGTAAAATAAACCTTGCTTTTTTCACCACGAATGGAATCGCTTCTGTCCTTTACGGCAGTTGTTTCATCATAGATTTTTTCCTATAAACCTATGTTTCCTATGAACCTATGTGTTAAAAAACCTATGTTTCCTATGAACCTATGTGTTAAAAAAACTATGT
>JBDKKX010000520.1:0-4182 GCA_039795795.1 Bacteroidota bacterium
TTTTACTGCAAAACTCAAAAATTTCTAAAAAAAAATTGATGTTTTAATAAAAAAGTGCTGCAAATTGTCCATTTGCAACACTTTTTTATTTCATTCTTACACAAATTCGTTATAATTCATTCTCATCACCCACAAATTCTTCTTCATAATCCATATCTAAATCCTCTAACAAGCCTTTGACGACGAATCGTCTTGACAATCGGATTTAGGATTCCAACTTCCAAAATCTATTTGTATTGATCCACAATATGTTGAAAAATGCCCATTAAGAGCGGTAATTGTACCAAATAATACCGATTCATATCCACAAACACGGTTTGCCCTTCCAATTTTAAAAAAATCCAATCAAAACCATTCGTCACAACGCCATAAATCGTTTCGTATGGGCTTTTGTTTTTTTTCAATTTTTCCCAAAAAACGTTATCTTTGTAACGATTTCAATGGTTTTCATTTTTTAACCCTTAAACAGATGCTAAATGTTACCTATATTATTAGAAGGAGGCAACCCCGATATTTTTAAGCGATACCTTTTAACCTTGTTGCAAGAAGACGCACAATTCAAACAAGAGTTATTAGGTATTCTTTTGCAAGGTTCTGTTCTATCGCCTGTGAAATCCAGTCGGAAAGGCGCGAAAAAACCTAAAAAAGCCTTTTTTAAGAAAAAAGCATTGACCTTAGAGAGCATTCGAGGGTTACAAGCCTTATTTGCCGACCAACCGTCCGCAGAAGTGATTTTGCAAGATATTAAAAATCCAATCGCTTTCAAACAACTATGATTTATGTTTTTGACACCAATGTATTGGTGCATCTCATTCGACAAACGGCGGATGTGGAAACGCAACTCATTCGCATGGGCTGTTTTAATCCACGAAATCAAATTGTGATTTCGATTGCCTCTGTTGCAGAGATTCGTGCTTTTGCGTATCGCAATCGCTGGGGCGCGTCCAAAATACAGGCATTAGACGGTTTTTTAAATTCAGTGACTTCCATAGCGATTGACAACGAGTGGATGGTGGATGCTTATGTGGAGATTGATGCGTTTAGTCAGGGCAAGCATAATACACACGCCTTGCCAATAGGGATGACCGCCCGAAATATGGGCAAAAATGATATTTGGATTGCGGCGACGACTTTACTTGCCAAAGGTACTTTGGTCACAAGCGATGCCGATTTTGAACATTTAGACCCTACTTTTTTTACAGTGAATAAAATACGGCTTTCAAGGTAAAATAAAAGTGCGCCCCTTGCGAAAAGGAGCGCACTTTTACTTGGAAACGGGCAGGCAAATATTTAAAATACCTCCAACAGGAGCAGTATTTTGTATAAATTATGATGTTTTCTTTTTCCTTCTTGACGGTGTTTTAGGCAATTCATGCAAAATTTCTGCCTTGTTTATCAATCGTTCTATGATTCTCCAATGATTTTTCACTTGTTTATTGAGTGCAGGTTCATTCATAATTTTACTTGCCGTTTTGATGTAAGAAATATAATTACCCCAAAAAACTTTATTATTGAGCCTTTTACGCTTCGCGCCTAAATGTGATTTTGTTTTATAAATTCTGGCTCTATAAATCCAATCATCTTTTTTTCTATTGGGATATTTTTCAATATATTTTTTTGCAGATTTGGCATAATTTACTTTTCGCCGAATTAAACGCTTAATATTTCTGTAATAAAGTGCTAAACTTTTTTGCCGCACTGTGATTTTTCCGCCATCAAAGTCAAATCCTAAATAACTCAAAGGCGTTTTTTTAGG
This sequence comes from Bacteroidota bacterium, assembly GCA_039795795.1. Taxonomy (GTDB): domain Bacteria; phylum Bacteroidota; class Bacteroidia; order Chitinophagales; family Saprospiraceae; genus JAAFJT01. Next base: position 1,757 of record JBDKKX010000520.1, read on the forward strand.
TTGTCCATTTTCAGTGGTAGCATAATTCCATGGTTTCGTTACATTATCGCGCCTAAAAACAACTTCTTGTGTTTTCTCTGCTTGAATAATTAATTTTAAATCTTCTTTGATATAGTTATAAACACTATTTTTAATAACTTCTGCATGCTCAATTGGACAAACAACAAGAATATCATCCGAGTAGCGTTTGTACAACCCACCTATATTTTCGACCTGCTCTAATATAAACCTATCAAAATCAAGTAGATATAAATTTGATAAAGTAGCACTAATCGGGGAACCTTGTGGAATGCCATATATTCTTGGTGTTCCTTTTTTAAAATCTATCTTATTGGCTTTGATTAATCCCTTCTTTTTAACTCGTTCTCGAAACTCAATATCCGTTTTACAAAAGGATTCAAGTGCCCTTTCTTTTATATACGACATCTTTTTTATCTTCAATTCTTCAAATTCTTCGATTAAATCACCAATCTCTACATATACAAAATCTGTGATTGCCTTGAAAACTTGATAATGATCGGTTGGAAGACATTTTTCATCCAATAGTTTACACCACGCTTTTTTTAAAATTTTATGATTCAAAGTATCAAAAAAACTTTTAATATCGAAACAAAGTACTGTTAAATTTAATTGATTCGAGCTTCGTATATATTGAAAAACTTCATTTGCAAAATCAATATTACATTTATTTCTATGTTCATTTACGGCGATACGACGATACGCAATCACACTATTATTCAAGGATTCATTGCCTTTGTAAATTTCATCTAATTTATCATTGATGAGCTTCCCATAGTAGGAGTAGATACAGCTATCTAAATGGTTTGCATAATAAATTTCTCTTGTTTTTTGCTTTTTACTTCGCAAGCGATTTCTTAATCCTGTCGCAGTATCCATGATTCGCCTAAATCCATTGGCTTTAACCGAATAATGGATGAAAGGGTAAAAGCGGTGCGCACTCACTTTTTTAGGATTGCTGACATAATTGATCACCCATTTTTTATCTTCCGCTTCAAAAGGAGGAGATAAATGCAAATATTTTTTGAATTTTAACCAATCGTTTGTTTTTTTGTTATTTTTCATTGTTAAAAAAAATAGTGGGACTAAATCGCAGCTATCCTTATTGGATTCAGTAGTTGAGCATAAATAAACGATGTTTATAAATTTCATATTTGATTGATAATCAATTTATTGTAAAATTCATCATTTATCATTACTTACCCAATTTGTTTTATGTTGCGCTATAACACCTTTGAAAACAATGATTTGAATATTATTTGAAAAAAATAATATAAATGCCATCAGAATTGAAAGGCACTGCTTTTGGTACATAGAAATTGCTGACTTAATACATAACGTCAATCAAGAAATTATGAATTATTTAAACAAATTAGAAGGAATATTGTTGCCTTTGCTGCATTGCATACAGGAAACTGTCAACAATATTGGCATACTGATCAAATCCACCATATTTCGTGGAAATTAGTTGAATCATTAAAACACATAAAACAGACATCATTTAGCCCACTATTTTTGTATTTTTAGCAGATGCCGTTTGAAAATACGCTGCAAAGGTAATTATTTTCTCCAAATGCCGCTTTTTTATGAAAAAAATAAAAGGCATTATAAAAATTCGAGTTGAAATGTAAACAAGCGTTTGCTATTAGTAAAAAACACCTGTTTAACATTTCAACTCAGATTAAATCTTATAATTCCGTTTAAAAAGGTGAAAATCCATCGTCAGGTTTTGCAGATGGATTTAATCCGATCTCAAAATCAAGTGGCGAGCGCGAAAAATCAAAATCGCTATCCATTGAATTCATTCGTGAATTTATGCTAATAGGGTTTACTTCAAAAGAAGCATCTCCAAAATTTAAAATTTTTCCATATTCTGGCTTAAACATTAGTCTTATGTTACCATGTTTTCCATGTTTATTTTTTGCAACGATTACTTCTATAACACCTTTTGTCGAATGACCATCTTCAAAATCACAAATATCATAGTATTCTGGGCGATATAACAAGAATATAGAATCCGCATAATTTTCAATATTGAATGCTAAATCAGAGATAATAGGTTTTTGTCTATTATAAAATTCATTTTTCTTTCGTTTTAAACAAGAGGCAATAATTATGACTATATCCAATTGTCTTGCTATTAGTTTGAGTGTCCTAATTAGACTACTGTGAAAATCATAACTTTTTTCAGTGTAAGAATCTCCTGCAATTAATTCTAAATAGTCAATGAAAAAAACGTTAACGTCATATTGCAATTTTGTAGCTTTAATCATTTCAATGATTGATGATATTTGAGTATCAAGTATATCTGCAATATAAATTGGTAGGTGAGAAATTCGATATAATGCACTTGCTATTTCTTCTGTTTTCTGAGTAAGATGAGTTCTAATAGAACGACTGTTAATGCC
>JBDKKX010000521.1:0-4155 GCA_039795795.1 Bacteroidota bacterium
ATTTGTATTTGTTTTATAATTATCAAAAATGATTATCTTTATCTTATCCGAAAAAATTATTTTTAATATATTTATCTCAATTTATATAAATTATTGAAAACAAGGCTACCCTACTGCTATTTAACATAATAACCATTATAGGAAAAATTTTGACTTGGATTTTGAGTTGCGATTTAGGACAAATCCGAAATCGAAAACCTTTCAGATGCTTATTTATAAGGCTGTGATTGACGATACCGAAACGGAATTGGAGGATGAGAACGATTATCACCTGTCGGCAAGGTTGGAAATCTTGCCGACAGGTGATAATCGTAAAGTATTGATAATGAATACTTTATATCAAAACTTTATTCCTCTAATGCTGCTTGTGGTTGCAGACAGTGATATTCATCTGAATTTATTGCATAAACTTTACAAAAATAGCTCGCAAACTTAATTGATTATTTCATTATTCATGCAATTAATGAATATATTAATCAATATATTATGTTGATTAATATTATTTTTCAGAATCTTATTTTAAAATATATTTAAAAATAAGAATAAAAATAAAATTTTGGAATGATTTTTGTCTTTGCTCAAATTACGTTTTTTTGTAGAAAATACCTTTATTTGTATCACTCTATTGCTTTAAATTTGCATCACTGTTTTGCAAATTGTATCTTTGCAAAGCGAATTTCATAGAATGATTTATGCCCCGTAAAGACATTTATCACGATAATCTGCGAACTGCGTTAGAAAAGGATGGATGGCGCATCGTGAACGACCCGCTACGCCTTGTAGCAGGGGGTGTTGGTTTGTACGTTGATTTGACGGCGGAACCCATGTTGACGATTCAACGAAATCAACAACAAATCGCTGTGGAAGTAAAGTCGTTTGAGATTCAATCTCAAATTACCTCTTTTTACGAAGCACTTGGAAAATATTTAACGTATCGAAAAGCATTGGAAATCAATCAACTCCATATGGATTTATATTTGGCAGTGCCTCAAAAAGCATTTGACGCTATTTTCCAAAAGGATTTAGTATCCCAATTAGTTCGAGAATATCAAGTTCATTTAATGGTCTATAGTATTACTAATCAAACGATTCTATCATGGATAAGACAATAAAATATAAAAAAGCCATTGTTCAACTCTTTCAAGAGTACGACCAATTTTGGGGACAATCGGGCGGATTGGAAAACCGTATTATCGTAGATGCCAAAAAACAAGCCTATCTTTTTTTGACTTTTGGTTGGCAACATGCCGAGCGTTATACGCATCTGTTGTGTTTTCATTTGGAAGTCAAAGCGGGCAAAGTTTGGATTTACGAAAATAATACCGAAGCCTTAATCGCCGATGAACTGATTGAAAAAGGCATCGCCCGAGAAGATATTGTTTTGGGCTTTGTATCCCCACAAGCGCGGTCTTATACGGGATTCGCTGCCTAAAGCATGGGTTAGGAATGGCTTGTAAAATAAAAGATGCATTACGGATGTCCAGATTTGAAACCTTGACATCCGTAATGCATTGATTTAAAATGATTTATAAAAAGAGGCATCGCTACCGATGCGCATGTTTCAAAGGTTGACAGCGGTAATCATTCTTGTTTGTTGAAATAAAATTCCAACAAATGCTTATTTTAACATATTTTATAAATTAAAATAATCAAATTCATATTTTTAATTGGGCTAACGGCTCTAAAAAAGCTATCTTTGTATTAACTTTCATGCTATGATTAAAATTGGCGATTGCACTTTTTTTTTCACCAACTATTCAAAAAAAAACTTAAATTTGCACTATGGTAAACATTTTCATTGATGCCTTGACGAATTCGATTCAAGACCCTTCTTTGAGCGTTCAGCCCACTCGCTTGACGGCAGCAGAAATCGAATTTTTAAATCGCTGGGTCACTCAGCATAAAGCGGACTATCCAATGTCCTTTTTGCAACAGATTGTTGCGCGGTTGATTCAAAATGGGAAATTGACTTTGGAAGAAATCGCGCTTTGCGTCAATCTGCCCCTTCAACGGGTGCAGTGGGTGAAACAACAGTTGATGCAGTTCTAAAACAGTGCTGCTGTCGGCAAAGTTTCTAATCTTGCCGACAGGTGATAATCGTAAAGTGTTGATTCTGAATATTTTATATCAAAACTTTATTCATCTAATGCTGCTTGTTGTTGCAGATAGTGGGCAACGAGTGCACTAATATAGGCTTCACTAAGTGTAGAAATTTCAGATTTGTCGTAAATTGAGAGCAATGTTACCACAATCAAGGGCTCGCCATTATCGCCCTCCACACTCTCGACGAGATAAGTGATAATTCTGAAACCGCCACTTTTACCTTTTCCTTTGCTTTTAGAGGCCAATCGAATTTTATAAGTTGCACCTGCAAGCGGATCCCCTTGTTTCGGGTCTTCCCGAAGAGACTGTTCTAAATCCAATAGCTCTTGTTTCAGAGAATGGAATTTTTTAAGATATTTTTTCGCTTCTTTGCGAAAATTATCCGAAACGACGACTTCAACATTCATTTAAAAAATCGCTTAAAGACTGAAGCTTTCGATTTTCTTTTTTGGCTTGACGCACTTCTTGAAGCGCGGATTGAATGCCTTGAAGAATTTCTAACTTCCGTTTGGTTTCCTCATGTTCTTTTTGAATCGCTAGCCAATCCTGAATGGGGACTAAAACCGCAATGGGATTGCCTGCTATGTCTGTCACGTAACTCAAATTTATCATATTCAGCTGAATTTATTACAAAGGTATGTTTTCTACTGCAAACATGCAAATTTTAAAATTAAATTTCATTAAGATTTAATTTTGAAAAATATAAATTTAGAAAATGGGTCGAGGCGAAATAAAGATTTTTAATGTGTAAAAGAGGAGTTGATATGAAAACATCATTTCGGCAGTTCTAAAATATTTCTTCCGTCGGCAAGATTGGAAACCTTGCCGACGGAAGAAATGTAAAGCATTGATTTTGAATCTTTTATCAAAAAAATAGGAGCTATCCTCCAAACCAACTTTTGAGCCAATTGAGGAAACTGAATTTACTCAATTGCGTTAATTCCCTCTGAATAAATCGAAGATTTTTTTGATATTCTGCGTACATGGGTGCAGTTTGCGATAATTCCATCCAAAGTTGCTCCGCTTTTCGGAAATGTTCTATTGCCCGTTGCTTATTGAGTTTTTTATAAATTGTCCCCAGTTTATAGTACGAAATCGCCAATCTGTTTTTAAAATCGACATTCAACGGGTCGAGGGCATATAGTTCTTCGCCTAATTTGTGCCGTTCTTCGTAAAACTTCAAAGCGGTTTCCAAATGTCCTAAGGAGGCGTGGGTTTTGCCGAGTTTGGAATACGCAATCGCCAATCCGTTTTTAAAACGGACATTCGACGGGTCGAGGGCATACAGTTCTTCGCTCAACTGGAAATACGATTCGTAAAACTTCAAAGCGGTTTCCAAATGCCTTAATTCCGCGTGGGTTTCGCCAAGTTTGGAATACGAAATCGCCAATCCGTTTTTAAAACCGACATTCGCGGGGTAGAGGGCATACAGTTCTTCGCCTAATTTGTGCCGTTCTTCGTAAAACTTCAAAGCGGTTTCCAAATGCCCTAAGGACGCGCGGGTGGAGCCGAGCTGGGAATACGAAATCGCCAATCTGTTTTTAAAATCGACATTCAACGGGTCGAGGGCATATAGTTCTTCGCCTAATTTGTGCCGTTCTTCGTAAAACTTCAAAGCGGTTTCCAAATGCCCTAAGGCGGCGTGGGTGTAGCCGAGTTTGGAATACGAAATCGCCAATCCGTTTTTAAAACTGACATTCGACGGGGAGAGAACATATAGTTCTTCGCTCAACTGGAAATACGATTCGTAAAACTTCAAAGCGTTTTCCAACTGCCCTAATTTAGCGTGGGTGGAGCCGAGTTTTTCATACGAAATCGCCAATCCATTTTTAAAACCGACATTCGACGGGTAGAGGGCATACAGTTCTTCACACAACTTTAAATCTGCTTCGTAAAACTTCAAAGCGTTTTCCAACTGCCCTAATTCTGCGTGGGTTTCGCCGAGTCTTCCATACGAGCTCGCCAATCCGTTTTTAAAACCGACATTCGACGGGTCAAGGGCATACAGTTCTTCGCTCAACTTTAAATCGGTTTCGTAAAACTTCAAAGCGT
>JBDKKX010000522.1:0-4153 GCA_039795795.1 Bacteroidota bacterium
GCGGCAAGTGTGTCCTTCCAAACCATGCGTTAGCACCAACAATCGGTTGCTTTTTTGGCGCATCCAATCGATATTTAAAAAATCATCATCTGGAGTCGTAAGCCGTTCGCGCTGATATTTTACATCCGTCACACGGCGAAAAGAGGGCAGAATGCTTTGCAAATGCCCATTAAAATGGAGCAAAGGCGTTTTTTGATACGTTGAATTTTGGATTAAAGGCATTTCAAACATTTTTTATAAAAAAAAACGCTAAAATAAAAAAGGAATGCCATTTATTGGCATTCCTATTCAGTTTTCTTTTTCTTCAGATGTTATGTTATTCCTAATCCTCCAAAAATAATGTAATATGCATTACTTTCATAACATCTATTTCAACTATCATGCCAAAATTATTTTAAAACCATTCGTTTTAAAATAATTTTAGCGTGATACCTTTTTTGCAAACTCCGAAAGAAATCAAACCCAAGTTGTTATGATTCTGCTAATTTAATGCGTTCTTCATTGATAATTTCGTAAATATCCGCATTCATTTTGCGAATCAAATTATCCGCAATGACACCCGACGTACTTTCCGCATACATCCGAATAATCGGTTCGGTATTCGATTTGCGCATGTGAATCCAATTCCCATCGCTTTTGAAAGAAATTTTCAGCCCATCCATCCGATTCAATTCACAATCTTTAAAACGGCTGTATTTATTATACAAACCATTCAAAACTTGGTCAATATTTACACCCGAAGGCAAATCCAATTTCGTTTTTGAAATGGTGTAATCTGGAAAACGCCGACGCAAGAAAGAAATCGGCTTGCCAAATGCTGCCAACGAAGTCAACATGAGCGCGACACCGACCAAAGCATCCCGTCCATAATGCAAATCGGGGTAAATAATCCCACCATTGCCTTCGCCGCCGATAACGGCATTGACTTCTTTCATTTTTGCTACGACATTCACTTCTCCCACCGCAGCAGCTTCGTAATGCCCACCCCGTCTTTCCGTAACATCGCGCAAAGCCCGTGTCGAAGAAAGGTTAGAAACCGTATTACCCACTTTATGTTGCAAAACATAGTCCGCAACCGCAACCAACGTATATTCTTCGCCAAAAGGTTCTCCGTCATCGCTGATAAACACCAATCTATCCACATCTGGGTCAACGGCAATGCCCAAATGCGCCCGATTAAACGTAACCGCCTTCGATAATTCGTGCAAATGTTGGGGCAACGGTTCAGGATTATGCGCAAATTGTCCCGTCATTTCACCATGAATAACGGTCACTTTGCAACCCAATTTTTCCAACAACGGCACAATCGAAATCGCGCCCGTAGAATTAACACAATCCACGACAACTCGAAAAGCCTTTTCTTGAACCGCTTTCTTATTCACCAAAGGCAGCGCGAGAATTTTTTGAATATGTTTTGCAATATAAGTATTATCTTGCTTATATTTGCCCAATTGATCTACTCCTGCGTATTGAATATTCCCTTTTTGAATCAATGCCAGCACATCTTCCCCGTCTTTTGCCGAGATAAATTCACCTTTATCATTCAATAATTTAAGCGCGTTCCAATCTTTTGGATTATGACTCGCTGTGATAATAATCCCTGCTTGCGCTTTTTCCTCAGTCACAGCTACTTCTACGGTCGGAGTCGTGGACAGCCCCAAATCGACGACATCAATCCCAAGCCCAATAAGGGTTTGAGAGACCAATTGACTGACCATCGCGCCCGAAATCCGTGCATCGCGTCCGATGACTACTTTCGGTCTTTTACTTTTCTGTTGTAGCAACACCCAGGTTCCGAAAGCTGCCGTACATTCTACTATATCTTGCGGCGTTAAATGCGTTCCTTGCGTTCCACCGATGATGCCTCTAATTCCTGAAATCGACTTTATAAGTGCCAAGATGAGGTATGTTTACAGGTTTTACAAATATGGTTTCCACTCAAAAGTTGTAATGGTATAATGCTTTCAATGATGAATGATGAATGATGAATGATAAATTCATCATTTATCATTTATCATTCATCATTCATCATTATAAAATATGTAATACTTTTGTTATCAATAATTTATTGTGAACAATACAAACTTTGGGCAAAGTTAATTAATAAAATGTCGATTCAAAGCGATTTTTAGATATTTTTTTTGAAAAAATTTTTTAAGAAGCAGCAAAGAAAAATGCCTACTTTTGCGGCTCACAATTAAAACCGGACGGACTATGAGTGCTTTGCAACATATCGACCAGCAAATCTTTTTTTTCATCAATCACCAATGCCACATCGGATTTTTAAATAAATTGATGCCTTATTGGAGAAGCATGTATTTTTGGTTTCCATTATATCTTTTTTTTATCACCTATTTGTCCATGACTTATGGGAAAAAAGCGTTGGTTTTCATCCTCGCATTGGCTGTAACGGTGACGATTTCGGATACATTTAGTAGTAAAATTGTCAAACCCTTGGTGCACCGAGTGCGCCCTTGCAACGATGTTCGCATTAAGGACAAAGTAAAATTATTGGTCAATCCCAGTTCGGGATATAGTTTTACGTCGAGTCATGCGGCAAATCATTTTGCAGTAGCCGTTTTTTTATTTTTTGCTTTTGCGCCGCCGAGACGATGGATAGGGATTATTTTATTGATTTGGGCAGGAACGATTGCTTTTGGACAAGTGTATGTGGGCATCCATTATCCGTCCGATATTTTGTTTGGAGGACTTTTGGGAGCGAGCATCGGACTGATTTCATGGATTTTATATCGAAAATACCTTGAAAAACATCCAGAAATGCAATTTGTTTTGTAATGAACCCAATGATTTATTTTTATAATAAATTGACAATCAATTTATTATAAAATAAAAATCCTTTTGCAAATTTCCAAAATAGTTTGTACATTTGAGGTTTGAAACGCCTATTTCATTACAAAATTGGTAAGCAAAAATGAAGACGAGCAAATTTGTTGGTATGACTTCTCAAGATAAAGTAGCTTATAATCGGCATATTGAAAATCGGCGTGTTGAAATGAATGTTATGGATACGCTTAAAGTTCGAGTGGAGCGAGAAAAGGCAGTTCAAGTTGCTAAAACGTTTTTAGCAGCAGGTATTGACCCTGTTTTGATTGCACAAGGAACGCAGTTGACGTTGGAAGAAGTGCAAAAAGTAGCGCGTGGAGAAGATATTTTAGAGAATTACATCTAAAAAAGAAGCATTTATTCAATTCTAAAAATTCAATCTTATGGATGCACATGGAGTTCTAAATGGAATGCCGATTCCCAAACAACTCATTTATGAGGAGTTGAATGGACAGATTTTGTACCGAAAAGGCTATCAAGCCGTTTTAAATCAAACTAAAACCATTGAGGAAATTATGGGATGTAGTAGTCTGCAATCTATGATTTCGAGTTTAATAATGGGTTATATGTACAAGCATTTGGATGCGGAAGAATATGAAATTATGACGAATCAAGTCGGTTTAAATCTTTCCTTAGAACATCAATTCGTTATAGATATGGCATTGTATCCAATTAAAAGATTAATAAATTATGCATTAGGCAAATATTATTTTGAAATTCCACCCAAAATAGTTATAGAAGTAGATATTTCTGTGGATTTAGAGGATATTACGGGTATTCACTATATTAATCAAAAAATACAAGCCTTATTTCATTTTGGGGTGGAACGGGTTTTATGGGTTTTCACGCATGATAAAAAAATCTTAATGGCAGAACCGAATCAAGATTGGATTATTCGAGATTGGGCAAAAGACGTGCAGCTCATGGAAGGCTACACCTTCAATTTGATGCAAATGATTCAAAAAAAAGGGTATAAAATTTAATTGAAAAACAATTGGTTATAAATTTGAAAATATCACCAGCTAAACCTGCTTTTTTGAGGTATTGATTTAGCTGGTGATTTAGTGTCAACTAAATGTATAAATTGTACTATTTTAAAATTAGCGATTTTATAATTTGTCTTTGAGCAAACTTCTAAGAAAAGCGACTTCTGCTTTTAAATCTGCTATAATTCTTTCATATAATTTTTTTTCATCAGAACCCTGCCCACCAAAAATATTTTTGATACCGTTTTTTTGTTGCGTATTTGAGAAATTATTAAAAACAAATTTTTCGTCAAAACTTAATAACTCCAAAAGGTCTATTTGCA
>JBDKKX010000523.1:0-4146 GCA_039795795.1 Bacteroidota bacterium
CAGTTTGGTTTCCGATACACGAGTTGCCTGCTAAAATGCCGAGTGTGATTCGGCATGCGTTGGAAGATATTCACGCAGGGAAGACGTATTCGGAATATCCAAAGCCCGAAAAAGAGAAAAAAAATAAAAATAAAGCCTAATGAACGGTTGTTTTTGCTGGGGATGCGAATTGGAACGCGGAGGACGCGGATTGGACGAATTTACGCGGATTTTTTTTAAATTTATACTGAAAATCCACATAAATTTAAAAAAAAATCCGCGTAAATCCGTCTAATCCGCGTCCTCCGCGTTCCAATTCGTATCGTAATTTTTTTTCTCCCGTACGAAGCATGCCACTGAATTCGGTGGCATTAAAAAGCCAAGTCGCTTACTTATTATTATATATAAGATGACCTAATACCGTTTCTTCGCCCCGCGTACTCGGTTCTGTTTTTTCTTTTAATGCCTTTTTTATATTTCGGGCTGTTTTTTGGTACAACAACATTTCTTGCGCAATGATTGCCGTTACCACAGGAGTTGCAAAAGAAGTAGCGAATTCGTCGTTAGTGCCAATAGCGGCGCTAACTGCTTCAGCAGCAATGGTTATATTTTTCTTACCATAATTGCTGGTCTTATATCGCTTTTCATGCTTCAAGGCGGCAACTGAAATAACATTGACATAGTCTTTTGACCAACAGGCAGGATAAGTCTTAATCGTATTCGGGCTATCCAAGTCCAGTGTATCATTACCAGCAGCGCATACAAATACAATTGAATCTTTATATTGCATCGCTTTCTTTACAAATTGTTCCTTAAAGGTATCGATATCGATATCGGTATCGTTGTTGTGTTTGAAGCCCAAACTCAGATTAATAATTTCAACCTTGAGCGCCGCACACGAATTAATTCCTTTTAAAACATGCCTATAATCCAACTGCCCCTCCCCAGTAGCTTTACATACTTGAAATTGATGCACAACAATATTCTTAGCTGGCAACTTCTTTATGCTGGTTGTAAAATTAGTATAAACGTTTTGTGCATGTTCACTGGCATCTTTATTGGGAGTCTCTTGGATAACCGAATAATAATAAGTTTTTAAGCCATTCGATTGTATGTCTGGTGCGAAGCCATCTAAGATGCCTACTCGAAGCTCTTTTTCCGTAGGCACTTCCAGAAGCGGCGGAAATGGTTGGACAACAGGATCCATCGGCTTATGGCTGGCACTGCTGCCATCATTCAAACCACCCCAATAATTTAACCCTGCATATTTCAACTTACCTCTTTCATTGAGCCGCAGAATTTCTAACAATTTTTCTGCATCTTGCGTGATATGCCAACCTTCCCAAGTAGGGTTAATATTTCTAAATACCTCAAAGGAATCCACTCCATATTTGCGTCGGAGACTGTCTTTTTGCAATTCCTGCACATCGGCATAGTATTCTACAAACAAATAATCGGGGTCATAGCGATCGCCTTCGCTGTCTAAACGACCCAGTATTTTAGTTTCATTCGGCTTCGGGGGCGCGAAAACAAAGGAGCAAACTTCACTTTTGCCTTCCTGTTCGATAAATAAGGACTGATAATCGAAATTCAATACACGCATTTGCACCATCCATACATACGTTTCCCCCGCCACCAAAGGAAAATCAGTGGTTTTTAACAAATAACTTTCTCGGTTTAAACCCGTTTTGATAAAAGCGGTTTGATTTTCAACCGCGTGCTTCATCGTTTCTTGAATATCCAAATTGCCTTCTTGTTTTGCCATGTAAAAAACATATTCAAATCTCGAGCGGCGCATATTGCTACTCTCATTGCTCCATGTAAACAAATGGGGCAAGATTGGAATGCTTTTTTGTTCACAAAGGGTTTCATTCAAAACGGGCGGTTTGAAAGCAAGCACTTCGATGAATGAACAAGCCAAATCCGATACGCGCTGGTTCTTTTGATAAGCAGTCACGCAAAAAGTATATGAACCTTCGGGTAAAATCCCACCGACCATAATTTGACGCACTAAGTCCTCTGGTAAATTGTGCGTCGGTCTGCTGGCATTGATAAAATCAATGACCCGCAATGTTTTGGTTGTGAAAAGCGTGAATGGCGTGAAATTATTGGCATCACACTTTATCTTGAAACTGTCGTTGCCTATCGCCATAGAGATATTCCATTCCAATTGGAGGTTGGGAATGGGAATGTTGAATTTACCTGGTTCCAGTTGTAATTGAACGCTGTGGTCATAATCGGATAAATATTTGGTAGAAAACGGATTCGTTATCTCTATTTTTACGGGTTGCGCCCGTACCTGTTGCTCTCCAATCAAGGAAAAAAGCACGGTGAAAAGGATGTATATTTTGTTCATAAAACCAATTTTAAAAAATAAGGATGAATGCTTTGCGAATTTGAAAACAGTGGGTTTAGAAACGGATACCGTATTGCAAGTGCAGATAAAGTTCCGAATATGCCTGAGGCGGTTGAGTAAGGTTTGTATTTTTAAAGTAATCTACTTTTAAGGTAAATGTACTGGGAAGCGGATTCTTTTTTTTGCCCATTAATAAGTTGTATTTTGCCAAAAACGATAATTTTTGACTGTTTCCATCTTTTTGACCGTCCAAATAATTGAAAGAAACAGCATAATTACAATTCAATAAGAGTTTATCGTCCATTAAATAAAATTCAGCATGGGGCGAATAACCCCAAGATTCAATCCGCGTATTCATTGTAGGATGCATCTGTTGGTAGGTCAGCCCCAAACCGATAGGATGTTTATCGGCGAGACTCAATTGATAATCCACATTCGTTACGAAACTGCGCACTTGATGCGCTTGGGTAGTCCCGTCGTAACGCCGTGAAGATTCGTAAGTGGTGTAATTGGCAAATGCGTTGGCGGATTGTTTGAGGAATGCTGTATTCGGCATCACCCATTGCAATTGGAATTGTGTGGAATTGGACGTATAGGAAGCGTGATCTCTGTCTTTGACGAAGACCGATACATCTTTGTTCTCCGCCAAATTTCTGATTTTGTAAAAAGAGGGTAATTGATTGATTTCCGTATAATTCCAAGACAATTGTTGGTATAAACCGAGTTCGGTTGCGTCATAACTGACCAGTCCATCGGCTATTACTTTTAGATTTTGGCTACTTTTGTTTTGATGCAAATTGTTTTGCAGAAACCCTAATGCACCCCGAAACGTCCAAGCACCTGAGGATTCGCCTTGAATCCAATGTTGTTCCACATCATTGGGTATATAATTCGTAACCAACGTTTTATAATCGGGATCGATGCGTTTGTAGCGATACCGCATGGAGAAAGGCGTTTTAAGGATTCGAGTATTCCATTCCAATTTCGCATCTATTGCTGTGAATACTTGGGTCGAAGTCCGAATCGGTACGAAGTAATTCATAAATCGCAAAAAACCAACTTTGTCCGAGATGTCTGGAGCCGCGTCTAAGGTTGGTGCGGTTGTATTTCGGTCATAAACGGTCTCTGCGAAACGGGCTTCTACGGAAAGAGACCGCGTTAAAGGCTGTTTGGCATAAAGTTCGAGGGTGACGCTGGCTTGGGGTTGGATATGATAACTTTTTTTGACATTGCCCATGTCCATTTCTGGAACAAAACGGTCATCTACTTTATCGGCGGCATGCACCCACGAAATGCCATAATATCGATTTTTAGTCCGCCATTCGGCATTGATGGCTTGCATAATCCGTTCAAAAGCGGGAAAAGCAGCGGTTCGTTGCGCTTCAAACGGCTCTCCTGGAACCACAACGCCGCCGACCGACGTTTGAATTCGACCAATGCCTGCTTGAATCGTCCATCGGTTTGCGATTTTCACATCGCCCCCAATGCCCAAAAAGGCGCGACCCGCCAAAATATAAGGCGAAAAAATCATGGAGTGCCAACCCAGATGAAGGCGTGTCGTGAATTGATTGGATTTATAAGTCGGACTTAATTTAAGTCGATTCAACGGTTGGTGTTGAAAACCAACATTCGGGTTCGTAAACTGAACGCTTAAAGGCATTTCAAGGTTTTTTAGGTATAAAATGCCATTGCCGCGCAGGGTAAAGGTTTGGCTGGGTTGCCTTTGGAGGAAATCGTACTGATACAAGCCCAATCCAACCTCTAATTTTCCATTTTTCAGGGAGAGGCGTTGTGCCCGCAAAAGATGGCTG
>JBDKKX010000524.1:0-4132 GCA_039795795.1 Bacteroidota bacterium
TTTAAAAATATCTTAAAAAGTGATGAAAAAATATAACTTGTAACTGTCGATTAGCTAATCGATTTCAAATATTCAAACTATGTATTCAAATATTTGAAATAACAAATAAAAAGTTTCAATTAAAATAATGAAATAATTCAATTATAATCCAAAGAATATCGAAAGTTTACGCATAAAAAGTTTGCGCATACCGAAAAAGGAATTAAATTTGCCACAAGTTCTTGTTACATGCGAACGAATCGTTACAGTACACAGAACGAGTCTAAAATTTTTAACAAATTTTTGAAAAAGCTCGGCAATTTTTAACTTTTTTTATAGGTAAACAATCGGTATTTGGCTTTTTTTGATTTTTAATTTTTATTGAAACTTTCCTAACAGTCTTATTACAAAGCGTATTTCGTGCCATTTTTTTATTTAAAATAGGCATTATAATTTAATAACATATTAATAACGGACATTAACTTATTATTAATATTTTTTTTAACAAAAATGGGGCAAAAATGCGTTATGTGTGAAAAAGGTGGGCAAAAAATTTTTTTAAAACGATGGAAACATATATGTTTGCGTCCAATAAGAAAGGGTTGAACCCCGATACTACGAAGAACTACGCCGAAAAACAGCAAATATTGGCACTATCTGTAAAGCACTCGGAAGCAGCGTACCCAGACGGGCGTTCCGAACCAAAACTGTTAGTGATATGAATGATAATTTAAAATTTAACCAGTCGGATATTGTTGTCGCCTTGGACATTGGAACAACAAAAGTCTGTGCTATCGCCGGTCGCAAGAACGAGTACGGCAAATTAGAAATCCTTGGAGTCGGTAAAGTGGATTCGATAGGGGTGATGCGGGGAGTCGTCACGAATATCGAAAAAACGGTTACGGCTATTCATGAAGCTATTTCTGCCGCGCAACGGTCGGCACGAACGAAGTTTAATGTCGTGCATGTTGGCATTGCAGGACAGCATATTAAAAGCCTGCGGCATCATGGACAGTTGATTCGGGATAACGATTTCACTGAAATCTCTCAAAAAGACATTAATCGGCTCATTACCGATGTGTATAAATTGGTATTACCCCCTGGTGATAAAATTTTACATATTATTCCGCAAGAATATACGGTGGATAGCGAACAAGGGATTACAGACCCTGTTGGTATGAGTGGCGTTAAGTTGGAGGTGAATTTTCACATCATCACGGGGCAGATTTCGGCATCGAATAACATTCATCGTTGCGTCGAACGCACGGGTTTGAAGGTTGCCGATATGACGTTGGAACCGATTGCCTCTGCAATTGCCGTGTTGAGCGAGGAGGAAAAAGAAGCAGGGGTTGCGCTGGTGGACATTGGCGGCGGTACAACAGATATTACGATTTTCCATGAAGGGATTATTCGGCATACGGCGGTGATTCCTTTCGGGGGCAACGTGATTACGTCCGATATTAAGGAGGGTTGTACGGTGATGCAGCAACAAGCAGAACAATTGAAAGTCAAATTCGGCTCGGCACTCGCGGAAGAAGTGGTTCAAAATCGAATTATTACGATTCCGGGTTTGAAAGGTCGGGATTATAAAGAAATTAGTGAAAAAAACTTAGCGCGCATCATTCAAGCGCGGATGGAAGAGATATTTGATGCCGTCATGTGGGAAATTGGCAATTCTGGCTTTGAGCGCAAACTCATTGGTGGTATTGTGTTGACGGGCGGCGGTGCGTTGCTCAGTCATATTGATAAACTTTGCGAATTAAATACGGGTAAAAGTACGCGGATTGGCGTGCCAATTGAGCATTTGGCGCATGGTTATCACGAACAAGTGTGCAGTCCGATTTACTCAACGGCAATTGGTTTGTTGTTGAAAGGCATTAATGAAGCGGAACAAAAAGCGGCGAAACAGCAACGTGCTGCATTAACCAGTGCATACGAGGATGCTTTTGAACCGCCAACTCATTTTAATGGGAATGGAAACAGCGCGACGCATCAACCCGTCGCTGTGGTGCCGCCGCCTGCAAAAGAACCTGTGCAACAGCCAGAGCCGCCTAAGCAAAATCCGCCTGAAAGAGCGCAAGGACAAGGGCGTTGGTACGATAATTTGTTCCGAAAAACGAAAGAATGGTTTGAAGCGGAACCCGATTCGGACTTCAATCGGAAGGACGATTGAAATAATGATGAATGATGAATGGTGAATGATGAATTTTTTTTTAAAATTCATCATTTATCATTCATCATTCATCCTTATAAAAGCGATAACCAATATTAAAGAATGCTTCAAAATTTTTCAGATATATGATTTTCGATTTAAAAAACGAGGATCCGTCCATCATCAAAGTGATTGGCGTAGGGGGTGGGGGAAGCAATGCCGTGACGCACATGTATAAGCAAGGTATCGTCGGGGTGGATTTCGCCATCTGCAATACCGATATTCAAGCGATGGATTTAAGTCCCGTCCCCGTTAAGATACAACTTGGACCTGGTGTTTCTGCGGGTCTCGGTGCAGGTTCTCGCCCGCAGAAGGGGAAAGAGGCTTGCATCGAATCTATTGAATTTGTCAAAGAATATTTAGAGAAAAGTACCAAAATGTTGTTCATCACCGCAGGTATGGGTGGTGGTACAGGCACTGGTGCCGCGCCGATCATCGCCAAAGCTGCTCAAGAAATGGGTATTTTGACGGTGGGTATTGTGACGCTGCCGTTCACGTTTGAAGGCAAGAAGCGGATGATACAAGGACACGAAGGTTTGGAAGAGTTGAAAAATAATGTAGATACATTAATCGTTATTTCCAACGACAAATTGCGTCAAATTTATGGCAATTTGAGTATTTCAGGGGCTTTTGCGCAAGCAGATAACATTTTAACGACGGCTGCAAAAGGAATTGCTGAAATTATCACGGTTCCGGGCTATGTCAATGTGGATTTTGAGGATGTCAATACCGTCATGCGCGGTTCTGGCGTTGCGATTATGGGCATTGGGGTTTCGGACGGCGACAATCGGGCTAAAAAAGCAGTCGATGCTGCTTTGAGTTCGCAATTGTTGGAAGAGAATAATATTCAAGGGGCGCAGCATATTTTGGTGAACATTACGTCGGGCGCGAAAGAGGTGACGATGGATGAAATTTTTGAAATCACAGAATTTGTGCAAGAGGAAGCTGGATTTGGTACAAATTTAATTTGGGGAAATTGTTATGATGACACGTTGGGGGATAAACTCAGCGTTACGGTCATTGCAACGGGTTTTGAAACCAAAACGTTTGGTACGCCGCCGCAAGTCAAAGGCAAACAGGTACAACCTACGCCTGCACCGACAAATGATAAAGTAAGAGTATCTTTGGATGATACGCCGAAGCGTCCGACGCAACCGACGCAGCCGCGTAATCCTTTTTTTAATACGGGGAGTTTCGACGAGGGTGACAAAAACTCCGGCACGATTGATTTAGATTCTAACCGATTTGTCAAACCACGTTCCCCTCAATATAATTACCACGACGTTATCCGCGAGGAGCGCGAGAAGGAAAAGGAGCGAGAACGGGCGAGATTGCGCGAACAGGAATTGGAGCAGGAACGGGAACGGGAAAAAGAATTGTTGTTGAAAAACGAGGAGCGTGAAAAAGCGCGTTTGGCAGAAGAGCAAAGTCGCAAAAAGCAGCAATCGCAAGAGATGCAGCAACGGCGCGATAGGGTAAAAGCGAATTTTAGTAATGTGAAACTCAATAATCCTCAAACGATTATCGAGTTGGAGAATGAACCTGCGTATCTGCGACGCGGGGTTCGGCTTGAAAATGTGCCTCATTCGTCGGAGCGCAATATGTCCAAATGGAGTATTGATGATGAAGATTTGAGGACTTCGGGCAATTCTTTTTTGCACGATAACGCAGATTAATCCAATGATAAATGATGAATGATGAATGATGAATTTTAAAAATTCATCATTCATCATTTATCATTCATCATTCCTAAAAAGGTTTTTCGTAAATCATTCATATCCGATGCCTTGTCACAGTAATGGGACGAGGCTTTTTTTTAGTGGAACTATCTGAAAATAAATTATCTTTGCATAAAAATCATACGATGCAATTATCTGTTCAACAAGTACAACTGATTCAACAATATTGCCTAAAACAACCTGTTTTAAAGCTCTATTTATT
>JBDKKX010000525.1:0-4123 GCA_039795795.1 Bacteroidota bacterium
ATTTTAAGGATTAAAAAATCAAAAAAAATCTGTGAAAATCTCGTTGAATCTGTTCAATCTGTGCCGAAAAGTAATAAAATAATAATCAATTAATTGTGAAATTTATCATTTATCATTACTTAGAAATAGAAAATGGATATTTTTATGCAAAAAAAATGCTTAATTCGCACGATTGTTGGGCTTGCAATATGCAATATTATTTTAATGAGTTTTTTTATGTGGCAAACTTTTGCGTCGGGTTCGCCCCCAATCCCTGCTAAAAAACAGCGGGATGTTGCTACGCTTTTAACCATTTTACAAAACGAACTCCAGTTAACCTCCGAACAAGTGGCGCAAGTTAAAACCTTACGCGCTGAGTACTTTAACAAAGAAAAACAATTATTAGAAGTCATCGGCGGCAAAAGAGATTCTATGAATGTGGAAATGTTTCAAAAAACGACGGATTCTGTGTTGATAACAGCTTTATCGGAACGGCTTGCTGAAAATAAAATTCAATTGGAACTCCTGCGCTATGAACAATCCAAAACGTTCAAAGCCATTTGCACGCCCGAACAATTGGATAAATTTGGCAGTTTGATTAAAGAAATTAGGGCTTATTTCAAATCAGCTACAGATTTACAAAAAAAATAAGGCTAAATAAATGTTTTTTGTGCCAGATTTAATCCTAAATATCTTCTAATGTGTGGGTTAAAAACTTTTTTATTTATTTTATCAACATTCATAAACTGAGTATGAATCATAAGCTCAACTTATTTGCAGTTTGCATGATGTGTTTCATGGCAAACTGGATTTCTGCGCAAGCACCTGCGACGGCGGCTGCCACTCCAACGGCAACAGCAGCCAATGTCATCTCATTATTTAGCAACGCTTACACGAATCGAACGGTGGACACTTGGTCTGCAGTTTGGGATCAGGCGGATGTTAATGATGTTCAAATTGCGGGCAATGATACCAAGAAATACACTAATTTGGTATATTCTGGTATCGAGTTTACCACAAGCGTTGTGGACGCAACCGCGATGACTTTCTTGCATTTGGATATTTGGACTCCTAATGCAACGAATTTTAAAGTTAAATTGGTCGATTTTGGTGCCAACGGCATCTATCAAGGCTCACCCAATGACGATTCGGAGTTTGAAGTGACGGTCGCAGCACCAGCACAGGGTGCTTGGGTTGCTTACGATATTCCAATGTCTAATTTTACGGGTTTGACGGCGCGAGCGCATTTGGCACAAATGATTTTGTCCAGTTCTAACAGCACGGTTTATGTGGATAATGTTTATTTCTACAAAAGTGCTGCTGCAACCATGCCAGCCACAGCAGCAGCAACGCCTACAAGACTGGCTGCAAATGTCGTTTCCATGTTTAGCAATGCTTACACAAATCGAACAGTGGACACTTGGTCTGCGGTTTGGGATCAGGCGGATGTTAACGATGTTCAAATTGCAGGGAATGACACAAAACAGTATTCCAATTTGAATTATGCAGGCATTGAATTTACCACAAATGTCATCAATGCAGCCGATATGGGTTATTTGCATTTGGACGTTTGGACTCCTGATGCTACGAATTTCAAAGTGAAATTAGTCGATTTTGGTGCGAATGGCGTTTGGCAAGGCAATCCAAATGATGATTCTGAATTTGAAGTGACGGTGGCTGCGCCTGCACAAGGTTCATGGGTTGCTTACGATATTCCTTTGTCTGATTTTACAAGTTTGAAGGCACGAGCGCATTTGGCACAAATGATTTTGTCCAGTTCTAACAGCACGGTTTATGTAGATAATGTGTATTTTTACAAAAATCCGCCTGCTGACCCTACTTTAGCCATTTTTACAGATGCTTATGCAACAGGCGTTACTTTTGCTCCATTTGGTGGTTCTGTGAATGATGTAACAGTGGATAGCGTCACAGTGGCACAAGCAGGTGTCAAATCGCTTAAAGTGGTTGTACCTGCAGCAGGTTATACAGGTGGAGCCTTTGCAGTGACCTCAGGGCAAAATCTTTCTACGTATAATGCGGTTACGTTTTGGGTAAAAGCGAGTGCGGCACATATTTTAAATACAGCAGGTTTAGGCAACAATGCGGCGAAAACGGATTATCAAGCGGAAATGATGAATATTCCTGTAACGACGACTTGGACAAAAGTGATAATTCCAATTCCTGTACCTGCGAAATTGAGTGCGGAAATGGGACTTTTCCACTTTGCGGAAGGTTCGGACGAAGGTGCTTACACGATTTGGTTCGATAATATTCAATATGAAAACATTTCTGGCGGTTTGATTGGTACGCCGACGGCTGCGATGGCAAATGAAACGATTAATAAAGCGATTGGCGATGCGTTTTCACCGAATGGTTTGACTTCTTCTTTTCCAGTCAATGGCGTAGCAAAAACAGTAATTCCTAAACCTGGTTATTTTACATTCACGAGTTCAACGCCAGCAGTGGCAACGATGTCTGCCTTAGGAGTTGGTAGTGCGCTGAGTGCAGGAACGACGAATATTACAGCAATGCTTGGTGCAGTAGCGGTAACAGGTACGTTGACCGTCAATGTGGCAGCAGTAGCAGCACCAGCGACGGCAGCTCCAACGCCGACGAGACCTGCGGCAAGTGTACTTTCTTTGTTTAGCAATGCTTATCGGGATACGGCGGGTACCAATTGGAATCCAAATTGGAATCAAACTACGGTGGTTTCAGACATACAAATTGCAGGCAACGACACTAAAAAATATGCGAATTTGAATTATCAAGGCGTAGAATTCGCAAAGGCGCTCAACGTAACGGCGATGAATTACTTGCATTTGGATTTGTGGACACCCAATTGTACTTCATTCAAAGTATTTTTAATCAATACCAACACATCGCCAGCGACTGAACAAGCGGTGACACTTAAGACGACGTTATCGGGTTGGAATAGTTTTGATATTGCGTTATCGGATTACAACACGATTAATAAAACGATGATTGCTCAATTGAAATTGGAAGGTACACCTGCGGGTAGTGTGGTATATTTGGACAATATTTTCTTTTTCAAAACGGGGGTTGGAACGAACGATTTGACGTTTTCAAATCATTTGTTCACCGTAAACCCGACGTTAGCGAATGATTTTGTCCATATTAATTTGAATGAGAACGTTCAAGGCGCGACTCAAATTACATTTACGACTTTAATGGGTCAAAAAATGTATGAAGAAAATTTGAATGTCAATCATTCAAAAACGAGTACGATTTCTACTCAAAATCTTCCTTCTGGGATATACCTTGTAGGCGTTCGGACAGGCACCAGTTTCCAAAGTCAAAAAATAGTGATAACTCACTAATGTAAAAATGCAAACACATAGTTACATAGGACACATAGAGGTTTTACCTTAACTATGTGCCCTATGTAACTATGTGTTAAAAAAACCTATGTGACCTATGTAACTATGTGTTAAAAAAGAAAATTTGTATGAAAAAAAATACTATCCTCTTCCTTTTTTTATCCTTAATCACCCTACATTCCGTCCTCGCACAAACCGTCACAGGTAAAGTGACTGACGGTAAAGAATCGCTCATTGGTGCAACCGTCCTCGAAAAAGGGACGACGAATGGCACCTTAACGGATGTAGAAGGCAAATACACCTTAACCGTGAAAAATCGCAAAAAAGCGATTTTACTCATTTCCTTCATCGGTTACGAATCGAAAGAAGTGGCTATTAATGATGCACAAACCATTGATATTGAATTAGTTAGCGGAAAAGAATTAGAAGAATTAGTCGTTGTCGGTTACGGCACACAGCGCAAAGCGGTGGTCACTGGCGCGATTGCAAAAGTCAAAGGCAGTGATTTAGAAAACATGCCTGTTCCGCGCATTGAGCAATCGTTGTTAGGGCGGACAGCAGGCGTTCGCGTCACAACAGGTTCTGGGCAACCAGGCGAAGGCGCAACCGTTCGGATTCGCGGCACGACTTCTATTAATAACAGTGAACCCTTATATGTTGTAGATGGCGTACCTGTTACAGGCGGCATTGATTATTTAAATCAAGCGGATATTGAGTCCATAGAAGTACTCAAAGATGCGGCATCTGCGGCGATTTATGGTGCCCGAGCAGCATCAGGCGTGATTTTGGTCACGACCAAGCAAGGC
>JBDKKX010000526.1:0-4105 GCA_039795795.1 Bacteroidota bacterium
AATGGCAAGATTCTCGAATTCGTTACTGCCTCCTTGGATTAAGGGAATAATATGTTCGATTTCAAAAGTGTCGGGAACGAAAACCTTACAATATTCGCAAAAACTCTGCGCTCGTCGAGCCATTAACGTTCGCTCCGATTCCGAAAACCGTTTTCGTTTTGCCATCGTTACGCCAAGGATTGGATGGTGAATTGTTGGAATACGGTCTTTAAAGGAACCTGTCTTAGTTTCGCCAGTTCCGCCAGTAAATGGATTTTTTCAACCGTTTTTTCTTCAATCAAATCACTGACTAAGAGTAATTCCCGCATTTCCATTTCGGAGAGGATTTGTTCTCGCGCTTTTTTGCGCAAATTCCGATAATAACGCAACAGCGATGCTGGAATGACTTGCTTGATTTTTTGTAACAAAAGCGTTTCTTGCGAAAGCGGAGCGGTTTGAGGAAAGCCCATCATCTTTTCGTTCAACGAAACGAAAAAAGCTGTTAACTCCAACGTATCGAATTGGGATAATCGCTGGGTCAAATCGTCTAAACCCACTTCCAGACCTTTTTTAATGACTATGGTTTGCATTTCAACTTTTTAAAAACTTAGAAAATACAAAAAGACATCACAAAGTTAACCTTTTTTTAAACAACCGTCAAATCTTTTTTTTAAAGATAATTTTTTAAGGATATAACCCCGCCTCAGGAATAGGACAGATTTGCCCCATTTCGATTCGCAGGGTTGCATTTGGGAATGCTTCTGCCCACAATTCCACTGGTACAAATCCAGCAGAACCACCACTCAAATCGACAATTCTTCCACAACTTATTAATAATAAGCCTGTTGAATATTATATATATATAATATTTTGGACAACGATGGCACTGAAGCAGTTCCCCGCAGTCGAGCCTTTGTGGGGTTTGCGGGGAACTGCCGCGCAGTGCTTTGTTTGCAACCGTTTTTTCAGATATTATTCTCTGCCCGATTGAAAACGTCCCTTGCCGCTTTTATATCTTTTCCATAAAGTGGAAAGCCTCAAAATCAGTTCTTCATTAAACGAAATTTCGATTGGTTTTGCACCCTTAAACACTCTTTGATACTCCTTATAATTTTCCAAAGATTTTTCAAAACGCTCGTTATTTTCTATTTCAATAATACAATCGCTTAAATCCAGAAACTTTTTTGTGAATTCTTTTATACTGGACTTGATAGTTCCTAAATCTATTTTTTCATGAATTCGCAGATTTCGCAAAAATTTATCCCCAAAATCTGCGAATTTATCCGCGCAATCGGCGGGAAAAAGTATCTCAAAGTTCAAAATGGAAACCTTCGGCTACTAATTTCTCATATTTTGCTGGATTGAATTCATACAAACGAGCAGGACGATGCGCAACCCCCTCTTGAGACTCCTTCAAATCCACAACAAAATCCATAGCCAAAATTTTTTTCCGAAAATTCCGTTTCTCCAACCTGCGTTCTAAAATGGATTCATACAATTGTTGTAATTCCGTTAAGGTAAACTTGGGAGGCAATAACTCAAAACCGATTGGTGCAACCCGAATTCGTTGTTTCAGCGCGTTAAAACAACTTTCTACAATCTCTGTATGGTCAAAAGCCAAGGACAATTGCCTTGCACTATCAATCGTATGCCATTCTGCCCGTTCCGCAAACGAATTCGGCATGACTTCATAATGGCTAATTTTAACCAATGAAAAATACGCAACCGTAATGACGCGCCCCACAGGATGCCGATGAACTGCCCCAAATGCCTTTACTTGCTCCAAATAAACATTTTTCAGCCCCGTCAACTCTGCCAACACCCTGTCCGCAGCAGCATCCAAATCCTCATCTGGATTCACCAAGTCCCCTGGCAAAGCCCACATATCTTGATAGATGGCAGTATCCCGTTCCAACCCGCGCCGAATCAATAAAATTTTAAGGTCTGCGTCGTCAAAACCAAAAATGACATTGTCCACCGAAAAGGCAGTCGTAAAATATTTAGAAAAATCGGTCGAGGCTAACATTATTATTTTCAATAATTTCACAAAAATTATTTAAGATACATCAATGTACGAATTGGAACACGGATGACACAGATTTTTACGGATTTGCACGGATTTTTTTTATTTTAGTTTGGAAACCCAAGCAAAAATAAAAAAAATCCGTGCAAATCCGTAAAAATCCGTGTCCTCCGCGTTTCCATTGTATCCCCATTTTTCAAAGCGAAAATGGCTGTATTAAACTCTTTTTCCAAACAACAAACTACCAATCCGTACCATCGTACTCCCTTCTTCCAAAGCAATGGAATAGTCATCCGACATGCCCATTGAAATCGTATTAAAACAATCAACATCTTTAAAATATTGATTTTTAATAAAATCAAACCCATTTTTCAATTGTCGAAATTCTTGCCGCACCTGCATTTTATCGTCCGTAAAAGTCGCCATGCCCATCACGCCACAAATGCGAACATTATGTAACATTTGCAAAACAGGATTGGATAAAAATTCAATAGCCGTCTCTTTATCCAATCCAAATTTAGTGGCTTCGTCCGCGATGTGAAATTGCAATAATACATCAATAACTCTTTTATATTTACTGGCTTGTCTATCCACTTCTTGCAACATTTTCACAGAATCTACGGAATGTATCATGGTAACAAAGGAAGCAATAAATTTCACTTTATTGGTTTGCAAATGCCCAATAAAATGCCATTGAATATCTTGCGGTAAAGATTGATGCTTTTCAACTAATTCTTGCACATAATTTTCCCCAAAAATCCGTTGCCCTTGCGCATACAACTCCAAAATACTTGCATTGGATTTTTTCTTAGAAACCGCCACTAATTGAGCTTGTGCCCTCCTTAATTCAGTTAAAACCTCTTGTAACATCATAATTTGATTTTAAAAAATTTCACAAATGTATGAAATTTTAGTTTTAATCCTCATTTTTACCACAAATTACACCAATTCAAGCGTAATTTTGCCTTAAATTTTAACAGTTATAATAAAATATTAAAAATAATTACTTTGTATGAAAGTACGCGTGATACAAACAGGTTACTTTAAATTGGATGGCGGTGCAATGTTTGGCATCGTTCCAAAACGGTTGTGGACGAAATTAAACCCGCCAGACGAGCAAAATCTTTGTACTTGGGCAATGCGATGCCTGCTCGTAGAAACCGATAAACGTACAATTTTAATAGATACAGGCATTGGTCATAAACAAGATGCAAAATTCAGAAGTCATTTCGCCCCTTTCGGCGAAGAAACGTTATTGACCTCTTTGGCTCAACAAAATATTGAACCCCAAGCCATTACAGATGTCATTTTAACCCATTTGCATTTTGACCATTGTGGCGGCGCGCTTTATCGGAATGAGGCGGGTGAAATCGTGCCTACCTTTCCCAATGCAACTTATTGGACAAATGAGAAGCATTTCAATTGGGCGATGCAACCCAATGAGCGTGAAAAAGCATCTTTTTTGAAGGAGAATTTTGTCCCTCTACAAAAAGCAGGCGTTTTACAATATATAAAGGTAAGGCAGTACGCTCGATTTTGTCCCGAAATTAAAATTTTCTTCACGTATGGACATACCGAAGCGATGATGCTACCTTATATAAAGGTCGGGGATAAAACCCTCGTTTATTGTGCAGATACTTTGCCTTCCTCGTATCATATTGGTATGCCGTATATTATGAGTTATGATATTCGACCCTTAGATACTTTGAATGAAAAAAATCAATTATTAGAACAAGCTGCCGATGAAGGTCATATTTTATTTTTTGAACATGACCCTGTGGTGGAATGCGCGACGGTTAAACGGAATGAACAAGGGCGCGTTGTTTTGAATGAAACTTTTAAATTAGCTGAAATATTTCAATGATGACATCCCATTTTGGAAAATTGTGATACGAATGGATGTACGGATTTTTTCTTGTCCTTCCGTAGGAAACTCAGATTCCTACGGAAGGACAAGAAAAAATCCGTACCCATCGGTGAAATCCGTAAAATCCGTACATTATATGTTTGCAGTGAAAAAGAGGAAAGCAGTATTTTTGCAACGAAAAGAAGCAAGGAATGGATTCAGACAGTCGTACATCTGGGCGTGAATCCCGTAATGGA
>JBDKKX010000527.1:0-4090 GCA_039795795.1 Bacteroidota bacterium
TTTTGAATTTATGCTGAATTTCAAGCATAAATTCAAAAAAATCCGTGCAAATCCGTAAAATCCGCGTTCTCCGCGTTCCCATTCGTATCGTAATTTTTTTGTCATGTACTGAGGTTTCCAACATAAAAATTGTTGAGTTTGAAAAAAAAATTATTTTTTTTGTAAGGTTTCATTTGCAACGGAGACTAATGGAAAACGAATATTTTTTCCTAATTTTTTATTGAATCTCCAATAGCAAAATGAAGTATATTAAAAACAAACATCCTTTAGCAATTCGATGGTTTCATTGGGTCAATTTCCCCGTCCTCTTCGTCATGATATGGAGTGGTTTGCTCATTTATTGGGGCAACGACGTATATCGACTTGGCTGGGGAAACACGACTCTCATCCAATTTTTCCCCACCTCCTTTTACGATTTGTTTAATCTCAAAGCCCGTTTAGCGGAAGGCATGTCTTTGCATTTCCTATTCGCATGGATTTTCATATTCAATGGCATTGGTTATGTTTTATATACGACTTTTTCAGGTGAATGGCGATTTTTATTACCCAATCGCAAGTCGTTTAAAGAGGCTTGGCAAGTCCTTTTATATGATTTGAGGTTGAGCAAAGTGCATCCACCTGAAAAAAAATTCAATGGAGCGCAACAAATTGCTTATACGTCGGTGATTTTAATGGGCGCGGGTTCTTTGTTGACGGGTTTGGCGATTTATAAACCGATACAATTATCGGGATTGTGCGCGCTTATGGGCGGGTACGCAACAGCGCGAATCCTCCATTTTGTGTTGACGATAGGTTTTGTTTTATTTTTTTTCGTCCACATCGTGCAAGTCATCAAAGCGGGATGGAATAATTTTCAAGCGATGGTAACGGGTTTTGAAGTGCAGGTAAAAGAAGATTCGCCTGTTGAAGAATCCATAAAACCATGATAATCAATTATTTATAAATTATTTAACAATGGAATCAGAAAAACAAGTCGAACAAAAAATACGCCGTCGCCAGTTTTTATCTTTTGCTGCATTTGCAGGTTTGAACGGGATGGCATGGAGTGCGTGGGCGATTTTCCGAAAATTGCCTGCGGATGACCATCAACTTTCAGCTTTCACACGCGGCGTTTTGAACGTCAATGAAAAATTAAACAACAAATTGTTTAGTTCGACGCACCTTGCGCCTACTTATCCGACAGCGATGGCTACGAAAAATCCAAGAGCAAATGGCACAGCGGGTTTAAACGAAGGTTCGTTTGATGTAGCAAATTGGCGTTTGCGCGTTCAGTCACCACATTTAGCACCAAATATTTTAGAAATTACCATAGAAGATATTAAAAAATTGCCTAAAACAGAAATTTGTTTCGATTTTAAATGTATTGAAGGTTGGAATGAAATTGTGTATTATGGAGGCGTTAAATTTTCTGACTTTTTGAATCATTACCAACTCGGTACACGGCAGGGCAAAATAAATAGTGAGCATTTGAAGGATTGGTATAATTATATTAGTTTAGTCACCCCTGATGGCGAATATTATGTTGGATTGGATATGAAAAGTGCGCTGCATCCGCAGACGATCCTTTGCTATGAGCTCAATGGTGCGCCTTTGCCTTTGGAACATGGTGCGCCGTTGCGATTGATTATTCCTGTGAAATATGGTGTTAAAAATTTGAAACGCATTGGAATGATAACTTTTTCCGATGCTCAACCCAAGGATTATTGGCATGAACGCGGATATGTGTACGATGCTGCATTGTAATATGTATCTATATGAATTTTAGTGCGGTACGCTGGAACTAGGATTAAATGGGATTTTTTTAGGATTAAATAGGATTGATTTTTAGGATTCATTGGATTTTTTCAAGATTTCAATCCAATGAATCCTAAAAATCAATCCTATTTAATCCTAAAAAAATCCCATTTAATCCTAGTTCCAGCGTACCACACAACTTGAATTAATTTAATATTTAATTATAACTTTTAACTAAAAAAAAATTTTAGCAATGAAACAGTGTTTTTTTGGGTTGCTCATGGTAGCCCTGCTTGCGTCCTGCAATGACAAATCAACGACTTCCGAAGGTTCCAAAATGATGGACAAAATGGAAAAAACCGAAAACAAAATGGTTGACGGCTCTAAAATGGCAACCGACACGCCAAAAATGGCAACCGACGCTTCCAAAATGGCAACCGACAAGATGGGCAAAATGGACGGTGACTCCAAAATGATGGATGACAAAATGGCGGCGGATTCTAAAATGAAAATGGACGAAAAAATGAAAATGATGGATGAAAAAATGAAGATGATGGAGCAAAAAATGGGCGATAAAATGAAAACAGACCCCAAAATGAAAGAAATGGCTGATAAAATGAAAATGATGGATACTAAAATGGGCGATTCCAAGCTGAAAATGGACGAAAAAATGAAGATGATGGATGAAAAAATGAAAATGATGAACGATATGATGAAAATGACTAAAATGTAATTTTTAAAAAGACTTTTTAAAGAAATAACTTTGCCATCGCAAAAATATGGCAAAGTTATTTTTCTAAATCTGTTTAAATTCTAAAGAACGACGGATTCCCCTAATGCTGGTATTGCCACATTTGCAAAACCGTTTTCATGCAACGTCTTTTGGAATACTTGTTGGCGTTCGTAATCGCCATGCACTAAAAATAATTGTTTCAAGGTTTTGCGTTGATTATCAATGAATTGTAACATTTCTTTGTAATCGCCATGCGCCGAAAAAGAATCCATGATTTTGATTTGAGCCAAAACATCTTTCGTTTCTCCAAATAATTTCAATGTTTTTTTACCCGAACGCAATTGTCCCGCAGGCGTTTCAGGCGATGCGTATCCAACAATTAAAATTGTATTTAATTTATTTTGGATATTATTTGCCAAATGATGTTTAATTCGACCCGCATTGCCCATGCCCGATGCCGAAATAATTACACAAGGCTCTTGACTCGTATTCAATTTAATGGAATCTTCCGCTTTTCGGACGTACGTAAGGTTTTTGAAACCGAACGGATTCGGGTCTGTGCGCATATATTCATTCAATTCCTCATCAAAACATTCGGGATGCGCCATGAATACTTCCGTCGCATCCACCGACAATGGGCTATCTACATAGACAGGTATGCGCGGCAATCGCCCTTCCGTCTCCAATCGGTCCATCAAATAGACTATTTCTTGGGTTCTGCCGACCGAAAATGCGGGTATTATGACTTTTCCACCGCGTTTTGTGGTTTCGTGCAAAATGTGTAAAAAACCTTCGGTTTCTGCGGGTGCTTCGAGATGCAATTTATCTCCATACGTGGATTCGCATATTAAATAATCCAAAGGTGGCATTTGTAAAGGGTCATTCAAAATGGGGCGATTCGGTCTGCCAATATCTCCCGAAAAACCCAACATTTTTGTTTTACGTTTCTCCTTGATTTTCAACGTAATAGAGGCACTTCCTAATATATGTCCTGCATCCCGAAACAATACTTCTACGTCTTTATGAATCGAAAACCAACGTTCATATCCGTAACTCACAAATAATGGCATTGCCGCTTTCACATCCCCTGCATCATATAAAGGTTCAAAATGAGCCGATTTGCCTTTGGCGAGAGCCTTTTTATTTTCATATTCCGCGTCTTTTTCCTGAATCGCCGCGCTGTCTAACAACATAATTGCGGATAAATCACGGGTTGCATGCGTGCAATAAATCATTCCTTTGAAACCATCTTTCACGAGCTTGGGAATCCGTCCCGAATGGTCAATATGGGCGTGAGAAAGGATTAAACAATTGATTTCCGCAGGATTAAATATCCATTTTTCATTGAAATTGTTCATATCAATATCGGCAATTTTTTTAGCAGGGGTATCTTCCGATTCGCCATGTGCTTCGCCGCCGCCTTGATATAAGCCGCAATCTAATAAAATTTTGAAACCATTTTCTAAAGTAATTAAGTGCGCACTGCCTGTGACTTCCCGCGCCGCACCGCAAAATTGTATTGTCATCGTTGTAGGAATTGATTTTGTTTTACAGAAATGGCGGCAAGGTAAAAAAATTTGAATTAATTTCTCAGTACGTGACAAAAATACTTTTCGGCACAGA
>JBDKKX010000528.1:0-4071 GCA_039795795.1 Bacteroidota bacterium
TAGCAGATACAAATATTTTATTTTTTAAATTCATTTTAAATTGACTTTGAATACGTTAAGAAAACAATTAAAAGAAAAAGTGCTTGGGTTGAACACTCAAAAGTTGCATTCTACCAGCACATTTGAAGCGTTAGCCTTAGAAATTTTTCAACATCAATACCACCAAAACGATTTATATCGGCGATATTGTTCTCTTTTGGGCAAAGATATTTCCGAAATTACAACGATTTTTGATATTCCGTTCTTGCCGATACAATTTTTTAAAAATTATGTTATCAAAACAAATTTTGAAGGCAAAAGTTGGGAAGAAAAAACCGTATTTACCAGCAGTGGCACCACAGGTGCAAGGACTTCTCAACATTTTGTGCGCGATTTGGAAAATTATCTGCGCATTGCACGAAGTGGTTTTGAGCATTTTTATGGAAAAATTGAGGATTATTGCATTATTGGCTTGTTGCCTGCTTATGCAGAACGCACGGGTTCGTCCTTGATTGCGATGGTGGATGATTTCGTCAAAATATCAAAACATCCTCAAAGTGGTTTTTTTTTATATGATTTTAAAAAATTGATTGCAGTTTTAAAAGAAAATCAAGCACAACAAATTCCGACGCTATTAATAGGTGTGAGTTTCGCGCTGTTGGATTTGGCGGAACAATATCCGACGGATTTAAATAATATTATCATCATGGAAACAGGTGGTATGAAAGGTCGCCGCGCAGAATTGACTCGAAATGAATTACATACCCATTTAAAAAATGCGTTTAATGTGCCTCAAATTCATTCTGAATATGGGATGACGGAGCTTTTTTCGCAGGCTTATTCCTTAAAGAATGGCATTTTTCAACCTGCACCTACGTTGCGCGCTTATGCACGAGATGTAACAGACCCACTTTGCCTTTTAAAAACACCGAATCGACAAGGGGTTTTAAATTTGATAGATTTGGGCAATTTTGACACCATTAGCTTTATTGCAACAGATGATTTGGGGCGCGTGCAGGCAGATGGTTCGTTTGAAGTGCTTGGACGATTGGATTATGCGGATATTAGAGGATGTAATTTGCTGATTGAATAAGTTAAAGTGAGGTACGCTGGAATTGGGATTAAATTGGATTTTTTTGCTCAGTACGTGACAAAAATACTTTTCAGCACAGATTGAACAGATTCCACGAGATTTTCACAGATTTTTTTTGATTTCAAGCATTAAAAATCAAAAAAAATCTGTGAAAATCTCGTGGAATCTGTTCAATCTGTGCCGAAAAGTATTTTTTGTCTGTACTGAAGATTTTATTTTAAATTGCACGAATTTATATTCATCATTCGTGCAATTCAAAGCAAAATCACTGTTACGCACGCGCTACTAAATTTTGATAGATGCCCAAATATTGTTTGGCGGATTGTGCCCAAGAATGGTCAATTTGCATAATATGCTGACGCAACTGACCAAATTTTTCGCTTTGTTGGTACAAATCGGCTGCACGATGCAAGGCTTCCAAGGCTTCTTCTTCATTAAAAGCGTCGAATTGAATGCCACAACCATTCGTTTCCGCAATATCTTTCACCGTATCCCGCAAACCGCCCACTCCTCGAACAATCGGAACCGTCCCATAACGCAAAGAATATAATTGATTCAACCCGCAAGGTTCAACCCGACTCGGCATCAATAAAAAGTCCGCGCCCGCGTACAAACAATGCGATAATGCTTCATTATACGTCAAAGCCGTGTCAAAAACGCCCAAATGACGACTTTTCATCCGCATTAACGCATCTGAAACCGCAGGTTCGCCCGTTCCGAGAATGAAAAAAGTGGCTTGCCCGCCTTCTGTCAAAAAACGATGGATTAAATTGGGTAATAAATCCGCGCCTTTTTCGCCCACAAGCCTGCCAATGAAAATAATCAACGGTAAATCGCCCCTCAAATGAAATTTTTGAGTAATGAATGCTTTGGAATTCGCTTTCCAATCTGCTAAATTCCCATTTAAATGCGTCCCCAAAAGTGGGTCGGTTTTTGGATTCCAAACGTCCGTATCAATCCCGTTGACAATGCCCATCGATTTCGGACGCTCATTATTAATCAGCCACTCTAAACCACCCGAACTGCCCGCCCGCAATTCCTCCATATAACCCGTCGAAACAGTGGTCAATGCCCAACAACATTTAATGCCCGTCGCCAACGGATTAATCATGCCGCCCCAATCCAACAATCCACTTGCATCCCTATCAAACGCGGGCATCATAAACGTTTTATCCCAATCAAATGCACCATGATATTGCCCATTATGAATCGTAAAAACCGTTGGAATCTGTGCCAATGCCCGATATTGGGGACAATGTTTTATCATAAACGGTACTAAACCCGTATGATGGTCGTGGCAATGAAACACATTATAAGGATTTTTCTGTAAAAGCCATTGTAACACAGCCTGTTGAAAAACAATCCAACGTTCCAAATCATCCCAATACCCTTGCCCAGTTTGTGGGTCTGTGTAAATGCCCGGTCTATCAAACAGGCGCGGCACATTGACCACATACAAAGGAAAACCCAACGAAGCGTTCTCACATTTTTCAACCGCAAAGGCAACTGTCCAATGCGCAATTCGGATGGTACCTTGAAAAATGGATTGGTAAGATTGGTCATAAATCCATTTGGAACGGTATTTTGGAATAATAACCGCCGTTTCCGCGCCTAAATCGCGCAAATATTTGGGCAATGCCCCTGCTACGTCGCCCAGTCCGCCCGCTTTCGCAGCAGGATAACACTCGGCACTAATGTGTAAAATTTTCATTGTTGGTCTCTGACTTTGCTTGTGAAAGCGATTCGATGAATCCCTTTTGAATATGGTTTAGAAATATACGATACCATTTGTTGATAAAAAATAGGATTTTGGACGAAATCCAGGTCTTCCAATTCTAATATTAAAATGGGTAAAGCGGTTTCTGATTTAAAATAATTAAAATACGCTTGTTCGAGTTGCATTAAATACTCCATATTGAAATCTTTTTCATACGCCCTTCCGCGCTTTTGAATATTAGACACCAATTCTTTTACAGGTCGGTGCAAATATATTAAAAGGTCGGGTTTTGGAAAAGTGCTATTCAATATTTTAAACAATCGTTTAAATAAATGATATTCTGCATCTGTAAGGTTGTTTTTAGCAAAAATCAACGTTTTGATGAAAAAATAATCGGCAATGCGAACGGTATGAAACAAATCGGGTTGCGTGAGCGATGTTTGCAATTGCTTATGCCGTTCCGTCATAAAAAATAATTCGACCGAAAAAGCATATCGTGTAGGGTCTTTGTAGAAAAGCGGCAAAAAGGGATTGTCCGAAAATTGTTCCAAAATCAAATGACAATTGAAGTTGTGGGACAGCATCTCACAAAGCGTCGTTTTGCCCGCGCCAATATTGCCTTCGATAGCGATGAAACGATATGGGAACATGCTATAAATTTTTATAATGATAAATGATAAATGATGAATGATAAATGATAAATGATAAATGATAAATGATAAATGATAAATGATAAATTTATCATTTATCATTTATCATTTATCATTTATCATTTATCATTCATCATTTATCATTCATTACTTATCATTTTCAAAAATAGAGACTTCTAATGGATCGGTACAACTAAAATAAATTTCTTCAATTGGCAATTGTAATTCGGGATGAATGTCTTCGCCCGCGATTTCCATCAACGGAATCAATACAAAATTGCGCTCTTGCAAACGCGGATGCGGAATCGTCAAATCAGGCATTTTTATCACTTCATCGCCCCACAAAGCTATATCAATATCAATCAAACGCGGCGCATTTTTTTCCGTGCGCACTCGACCCATCGTTTTTTCTATATTTAGAATAAGATTCAAAACATTTTGTGGCGTTAAAATCGTTGAAACTTCAATCGCTTGATTCAAATAATCTAATTGTGTTCCAACAGAGCTATTCCCCCAAGGTTGCGATTCATATAATCGAGACACTTGCTTAATTTTACCAATTTGTTCACCAATAAGGGTTTGAGCACGACGCATATTTTCGACCCGATTCCCTAAATTGGAACCCAGTATTA
>JBDKKX010000529.1:0-4044 GCA_039795795.1 Bacteroidota bacterium
GAGCTGTCAACGAGCTTGAGGCGGCGAGACCAATCGATAATAATTGTAATTTTGTCATCTTTTTAATATTTAAAACAAAAGTAGTTTTATCGGCAAACAAGTTGCCATAAAAATGGATGAAAGGTTAAAAAAAAAAGATAAATCGGTGTCCTAAAATTTTAGACCTTTGCAAACTGAAAACCTTGTTTTGTAAAACCACCTTGAAAAGTTGTTCAACGATGATAAAAAAAATTGAAATCAAAAATTTTAAATCTATTCCTCAATTAGAACTTGAATTAGGTCGCATCAACGTTTTCATAGGTGCGAACGGGTCTGGGAAATCGAATATTTTGGAAGGGATTACAATGGGCGCGGCTGCTTTGGCGGGCAAATTGGATCATGAATTTTTGAGTACGCGCATTAGAATGACAAATGCGGATTTGATGACCTCTGCGTTTGAATTACCCCAAAAAAATCAAGTCATTGATTTTCAATTAGTTGATGATCAATTCAAAAAATTAAAATTTGCAATTAATTACAAACATAAAATTTGGTCATTAGCTACTTTAAGTTTTAATGAAATGCTAACAATACAAGAAATTGAAGAAGGTTTAACAAACGAAAAATTAAGTTGGAATTCAAAACTTCGTAGTTTAATCATTTCTCTTGAAACAGAGTATGCAGAAATTCCAAAGTCATTAAAAAAGCAGATAGCTGAACTATCTAATGATATAGAGAATAAAACCAAATATCTGGATTCAAAATTTGAAAATTTAAAATCGAACACCCAAATAGCGTTAAACACATGGTCTAAAAAAAATGGTATTGATAGCTTTTTAATTTTCGCGCCTGAAAATCATTTTCTCCGCAATTTCAATGAAGAAAGTCAAATTCATCCGATTGGGGTGCGCGGCGAAGGATTATTTAGCCACATCGTGGAACTTCATAAAGAAAAACCAGCCGTTTTGACTAAAATTAGTGAACATTTGCGCTTATTAGATTGGTTTGACGGTTTTGAAATTCCAAATGATTTGATGTTTACGGAAAAGCGCATTCGCATTAAAGACAATTACTTAGAAGAAGGAATCCGTTATTTTGACCAGCGAAGCGCGAATGAAGGCTTTTTATATTTGTTATTTTACTTTACGTTGTTTATCAGTGATGAAACCCCTAAATTTTTTGCGATTGACAATATTGATAATGCAATGAACCCCAAATTGGGGCGCAGATTGGTCAAAACACTGGCGCAATTGGCAAAAGAACATGACAAACAAGCCATTTTTACGACGCATAACCCTGCAATTTTAGATGGTTTGAACCTTTTTGATGATGAACAACGGCTATTTATGATCTATCGAGACGGAGATGGACATACACAAGCACGTCGGATTTTCAAAAAAGAAGGCGCAAATATGCCCCTTTCTGAAATGTTTTTAAGAGGATATATTGGCGGTTTACCTAATAATTTTTAATAAAAATGATAGGATTTGGACTTATAACAGAAGGAATTACGGATCAAATCGTAATTGAAAATATTTTATATGGTATTTTCGATACGAGAGTGATTCCATTAACTCAACTTACACCTCGAATAGATGAAGGAGACTATAATCAAATGGTTCGACCAACAAATTGGTTGACCGTTTTAGAATATTGTCAATCCGATGAATTTCGTGCATTTTTACGGACAACCAGTGATTATGCGATTATTCAGTTAGATACAGATGCTTTAAAAGGCGATAGTGTGCCTCTACAATATAGAATTCATTTACAAGCGTTGCAACAGGCAAATCCAGCAGAATGTGTAAAAATAGTTGTAAATCAATTAGTTATGTTGATAGGGAATGATTTTTACGAAACGTTTAAAGATAGAATCCTTTTTGCGATTTCAGTAGATTCGATTGAATGTTGGTTGTTACCATTCTACTGGTCAACTCAAAAGGCAAAAGCGGCTAAAACAGCCAATTGTTTGGAACCCCTCAATGAGGGATTAAAAAAAGCAGGGATTTCCATTTATATCCATGCGAAAAATCCAGATAACTACCGAAAAATCTCCAAACTATTGAGAAAACATAAAGAATTTATGAAATTACAAGCCTTAAACCCCAGTTTAGCGATTTTTGTTGAAAGTGTACAAAAACGCAACATTGCTATAATATGAAACAAAATATTTTAAGACTCGCACATTATTTGCGTCCCTACCAGTGGAATATCGTTTTCAACGTGATTTGCAATATCTTAACGGTGCTTTTTTCCATCATCAGTATTCCGATGTTGATTCCTTTTTTGCAAATTTTGTTGGGAATTGAAGTGCCGCCTGCGGCAAAACCAACTTTTGCATGGAATATTGCCGCACTTGTTAAAACATTTTATTACGAATTAGGACAAATTATTGTTCAATTTGGAAAAGAACGGGCTTTGATTTACGTTTGCGCGGGGATTTCGCTGGTTTTTTTCTTTAAAAACTTGTTTAAATACCTGTCGTTGTACTTTATCACGCCTTTGCGCAATGGCATTGTCCGCGATATTCGACAAGAATTGTTTGAAAAAACATTGCGTTTACCATTAAGTTATTTCAGCGACGAACGCAAAGGCGATTTACTTTCGCGCATTGCAACCGACGTTCAAGAAGTGGAATGGAGCATTTTGAACGTTTTAGAACGCTTTATTCGAGAACCTTTGACGATTATTGGGTCGATTTTCGTCATGTTGCAACTTAGTACGCCGCTTACAGGATTCGTTTTAATCCTTATTTTAATCACAGGAGTCGTGATTGGCGGCATCGGGCGCACGTTGAAAAAAGAATCTACGGAATTGCAAGGCAAATTAGGCGAATTAATTGCCGTTTTGGAAGAAGCCTTAGGCGGTTTACGCGTCATCAAAGGTTTTAATGCAGAATCGTATCAATACAAAAAGTTTGGAATCGTCAACAACGGTTTCCGCAATTTATTGACGAAAATCTTGCGTCGGCGCGATTTATCCTCGCCTTTGACCGAATTTTTAGGCGTTTCAGTCGTTTGCGTATTGGTTTGGTACGGATTCAAGCGCGTGTCGGCGGGCGATTTGGATGGCGCAGGCTTTATCGCTTTTTTATATGCGTTTTTCACGGTGATTGAACCTTCTAAAGCAATTGCAGAAGCCTATTATTACATTCAAAAAGGGTTGGCTGCGGTGGACAGAGTCGATAAAATCTTAATGGCGAAAGAAACCATTACAGACCCTTTAAATCCGACTGAATTGACTTCATTTGAACAAAAAATTGAATATCAAACCGTCGGCTTCTATTACAAAACAGGCGAAAAACAAGTTTTAAAAAACATTTCATTTGAAATCCCGAAAGGTCAAATCGTGGCCTTAGTAGGTGCTTCGGGCGCGGGCAAAAGTACGATTGCCGATTTATTGCCTCGTTTTTACGATTGTACGGAAGGCAATATTTTAATAGATGGTAAAAAAATTCAACAGGTGAAAATTGCAGCATTAAGGCACTTGATGGGCATCGTCACCCAAGATGCTGTCCTTTTTAATGACACCATTTATAATAATATTGTTTTTGGTTTGCAAAACGTGCAACCCGACGATGTGACGCGGGCGGCAAAATCGGCGAATGCTTATGATTTTATCCTGGCAACCGAACAGGGTTTTCAAACCAATATTGGCGATAGAGGCATGAAATTAAGTGGCGGGCAGCGTCAACGGTTGACGATTGCGCGTGCTTTATTGAAGAATCCTGCGATTTTGATATTGGATGAGGCAACTTCTGCGTTGGATTCGGAAGCAGAGAAAGCCGTTCAAGCAGCGTTGAACGAATTGATGCGCGATAGAACGGCTTTGGTGATTGCGCATCGGTTGAGTACGGTGCAACATGCACATCAAATTTTGGTGTTGAATCAAGGTGAAATCGTGGAGCGCGGGACGCATGAACAATTATTAGAACGAAAAGGCACTTATTTTAAATTAGTGCAAATGCAAGGTTTGAAAAATTAAATGGGACGCTGGAATTGGGATTAAATGGGATTTTTTTGGGATTAAATGGGATTGATTTTTTAGGATTCATAGGATTGAAAT
>JBDKKX010000530.1:0-4042 GCA_039795795.1 Bacteroidota bacterium
GGCATTGGACGACATTGCGGGCAGGATTCGGAAGGCACTCCTCGAAAAACGACATAATGAAGTAGCATATCACGTTGGTCGTCCTGGACATCAAGGTTATATGGAAAGAATTTTGCAATCCTGGGGCATTGATGGACACAACAGCCACACCAATATTTGTTCCTCTGGGGCGCGATTTGGTTATGCGATTTGGCATGGCTATGACCGCCCCTCCCCTGACCATGCAAACGCACAAGTGATTTTGTTAATATCGGCGCATTTGGAATCGGGGCATTATTTCAATCCGCATGCACAACGCATTATGGAAGCGATGATGAAAGGAGCTAAATTGGTGGTTATTGACCCGCGTTTGTCGAATACGGCGAGCATGGCAACGCATTGGATGCCTTCGTATCCGGGAACAGAAGCCGCAGCTTTATTAGCGATGGCGAAGATTATTTTGGATGAAGGTTATTATGACAGAAATTATTTGGAAAATTGGGTGAATTGGAAAGAATATTTGCAACACGATTATCCAAAGGAAGCCGTTACGTTTGAAAATTTCATTTTGAAAATGCGCGAAACCTACGCAGCATACACGCCCGAATACGCGGAAAAAGAAAGTGGCATTAAGGCAACGATGATTGTGGAAGTAGCGCGCTTGATTGGAAAAGCAGGTTCAAGGTTTGCGACGCACAATTGGCGAGCAGCTGGAAGTGGAAATTTAGGGGGTTGGGCGGTGGCGCGATGCCTTCAATTTTTGAGTGTTTTGACGGGTTCTGTGGGAACGGAAGGCGGGACTTCTCCGAATGATTGGAATCAATTCAAACCAAAATTCTTTGATACGCCACCTGCACAAAAGTTTTGGAATGAAATGCACTTTCCCAAAGAATATCCTTTGGCATTTTTTGAAATGAGCTTTTTATTGCCACACTTTTTGAAGGAAAATCGAGGGAAATTAGATACCTATTTTACGCGGGTTTTCAACCCTGTTTGGACGTATCCCGATGGTTTTACTTGGATGGAAATGTTGACGGATGAGGAAAAAGTCGGTTGTCACATTGCTTTGACTCCCACTTGGAGTGAAACTGCCTATTTTGCAGATTACGTTTTGCCCATGGGACACGCTTCGGAACGACATGATTTGAATTCTTACGAAACGCATGCAGGCGTTTGGATTGCTTTTCGACAACCTGTTTTGCGGGAAGCGGCGCGTCGAAATGGCAAAACCGTTGAATTTACATACCAAACCAATCCGGGCGAGGTTTGGGAGGAGGATGAATTTTGGATAGAACTGTCTTGGCGGATTGACCCCGATGGCAGTTTGGGCATTCGGAAACACTTTTTATCGCCGTATCGGAAAAATGAAAAGGTGAATATTGATGAATATTACCGTTTTATTTTTGAAAATACCAAAAATTTGCCCGAAACGGCTGCCAAAGAAGGTTTAACCGCGTTGGATTACATGAAAAAGTACGGTGCTTTTTTGGTAGAACCGTCGGTTTACAAGTTGAATGAAACGTTGCTTTCCAAGACAGAATTAGAAAATACGACCATTGACCCTAAAAATCAAGTGGTTATGAAAGCGGGAAAGGCAATTGGGGTCATGGTGGAAGGCAAACCGATGGTCGGTTTCCCAACACCAAGTCGAAAACAAGAGTTTTTCTCTCAAACGATGGTCGATTGGAAATGGGGTGAATATCGGATTCCGACGTATATCAAAAGCCACATTCATCGGGATAATATGGATTTTGAAAAAGGGGATTTTCCATTAGTGCCAACGTTTCGATTGCCTGTTTTGATACATTCGCGTTCGGGGAATGCAAAATGGTTGTATGAAATTGCGAATCGCAATCCTGTATGGATGCACACGTCGGATGCAGCGCGTTTGGGTTTGCAAACGGGCGATTTGGTGCGCATGAATACTGAAATTGGTTATTTTATTGATAAAGTTTGGGTAACAGAAGGCATGAAACCAGGGGTTATTGCGTGTTCACATCACTTAGGGCGTTGGCGCAGACAACAAGACGCGCTTGGAAATCGTTGGGCAACCGCAACAGTTGATATTCAAAACAATGGCGATGGCACTTGGAAAATGAAAACGTTGCGCGGCATTGTTCCGTTCAAAAGTGCGGATAAAGATTCTTCTCGCATTTTTTGGAGTGATGGCGGGGTGCATCAAAATATTACCTTTCCTGTGCATCCAGACCCGATTAGCGGGATGCACTGCTGGCATCAAAAAGTGCGCGTTGAAAAAGCGCGTCCCGAAGATAAATATGGCGATGTGTCGGTGGACACCAATAAATCAATGGAAGTGTATCGAAAATGGTTGGAAATGACGCGCCCTGCGCCAGGTCCGAATGGGTTACGTCGTCCGTTGTGGATGAAGCGGGCTTTGCGACCTGCGGATGAAGCGTACTATATCAAAGATTTATAAGCCTTTTAAATATAATTTTCTCAGTACGGGACAAAAAAAGGTGTAGAGCGAATGGGAACACGGAGGACACGGATTTTACGAATTTACACGGATTTTTTGGAATTCCTGCTCGAAATCCAAGCAAAAAATAAAAAAAATCCGTACAAATCGGTGAAATCGGTGAAATCCGTACATCTATTTGTATCACAATTTATAACCTACTTTTCGCATCGAATGAAACATCCCCGTAAATTCGTAAAATCCGCGTCCTCCGTGTTCCCATTCGCTCTACACCTTTTTTTTGTCCCGTACTAAGCCTAATTACAACATAACTTATATTATATTGCAAAAAAAATAAATATTTTTAAAAAAAACGATTTATTTTTTTGCAATTTGTTTTCTATCTAAACCAGTTATTTGAAAAGAGTTTAATAAAAAAAAAATTTATAAAAAATGTGTGTTTGTACATTTTAAAGATTTTTTTTAAAAATATACAAAAAAAAAGTTAAAAAAAAACATCTATCTTTGTACTAGATTTTTTGCTGCTTAAAAAAAGCAACTCAAAAACAGCTTAAATGAAGCGATAAAATTTAAGAAATTCCGCAAGGAAGTGTTTATGGATTGGTTTAAAATTCGGTAAATAATTAATGTATTTAAAAAACAAACAATAAAGAAAAATGCTAAAATTGAATGAATTACACACTATTTCTATAATTTTTTTTAAAAAAAATCAATAAAGAAAATTACACATAAGTCCATTGGAAGTTATGACCCAACGGAGCAATCAGCACAGTTGCTGGCACTTACTATTGTAACAGAAGCTGCTTTTTATATACCGATTTATCCTATTTTATACAATTTTGTACTCCCCAATAGACTCTTTTAAAAAAAAAGAAAAAATTCCAAAAAGAATTATCTTTGCAAAAATTTCATCCGACTATGATCACTCTAAAATTAAAACTTAAAAAGGCGCTGGAGATTTCCGACTTTTGCAAGAACTATTCGTTTTTGTATCGGAAGCTTTATGCGAATTTTGAGCTATCGAAGGATGAAAATTTTAAAAAAGACTTACAAACAAAATATAATTTGGATAGTTGGTTTTATGAAAGTTGCTGTACGGAAGTAAAAACCAAAATCGCTCAAGAAGAAACGCATCAAAAAAAACAAGCCGCACAAATCCAAAGTCTGGAAAAAGAATTAAAGGAAACGAAACCCGAAGGTCGAAAAGGGAAAGGAAAAACGTTTCGATTGCATCGAAAGCTCGCCTATCTTCAATCCCGACAAGGAAAAAAAATCACTTTTGGCCGTTTAGCAACCCTGCGGCGGATTTCTTTTTTGTCGAATGATCGGGCGCAAAATCAATCGGAAATCACCCAACTGCAAAAAAAATATCAAGAACAGCGCGTTTTGCCGATTTATAGTATCGGGGAAGCTCCTCAAAAAAGCAATCGAAAATTTGGATTTGACTTTCCGAATCAAAAGATAATTTTCAAACCCGACAAAGAGACGAAATATAATATTTTTTTTCACGCCTCGAAAAAACAACAAAAGGTCTTAAACCAATTGCAATCCCGTCTGGGGGAATTGCCGATTTCGGTGCGCCTTTCCGAACAATGGGTTTGGATCACCTACGATGAGGAAAAATTA
>JBDKKX010000531.1:0-4031 GCA_039795795.1 Bacteroidota bacterium
TGACGCAAATGGCGCATAGTAAGAATTGGAAAATGATTTTAAGCTGCATAGGAAATGATTTATTGGAAGGATGCAAACCTGTCACAATTTCCATAAAAAAAATATATTATGGTGGAAATTGGTTTCTTGTTGCATTCTTCTAAGGAATGGAAATTTGTTTTAAATAAACGGGACTTCAAGTTTCTAAACGTTATCCATAATTATTTATCTTAATTTAATTTTTATATGAAAAATTTAACAATGCGGAATGACTTTAAAGGTCTTGCGCTAACAGGATGTATCGCCGTTGCTGCCAGTTTTTTGACGCTGAAAATGGCGATTTTTTTAGGTTATGTGCATTCGCTACCGCATGCAGGTGTGCGCTTATATGTGCATAATCGAGCCGATTTTACCATAGATTCCATTTTTATCAAGAGCCAATTCCTTGATTATCAATCTTCTATGAAAATTGCGCCCAAACAAACGGCTTTCATTTTAATTCCACAACAAGGTGAAGGCAGTTTTTTATTATCCGCAAAAACGAAT
The DNA here is from genome assembly GCA_039795795.1 of Bacteroidota bacterium. Classification (GTDB taxonomy): domain Bacteria; phylum Bacteroidota; class Bacteroidia; order Chitinophagales; family Saprospiraceae; genus JAAFJT01. The sequence goes on from JBDKKX010000531.1 coordinate 526, forward strand.
CGTGGGGAACTTCTAAAAACAAATTTCACTTATGTAGAAGCAGGTTATGTCGTGCATGACACCCTTTTTAATAATACAATCTCAAATCGAGTAAAATGATTAAACGTTTTATTATTGGCGCATTAAGCCTTTTTCCCTATTTTATTTCGGCTCAAACGGTTATCACAGGCGTGATAGAAGGCAATCAAACTTGGAATGCCGCAGGAAGTCCTTATCAAGTAACGAACGGCATCTTGAAATATGGTTCCAAACTGATTTTGGAGGCAGGAGCAAACGTAGAATTTAAAAATGAATTCGCCTGTAGCGGCGAACTCATTTCAAAAGGAACCGCACAACAAAATGTGGTTCTTACAGGCAAAGTAAACTCCAAATCGAAAAAACGAATTCAATTCGCCTACACGGAATTGCAAAATTTTCACCTTGAAACCGATGCCGATATTGAAATGAATCATGTGTCCGCAGAAGAATCCGTGATGATTGGTTCTAATTTGGAGGTTAAAAACAGTGAATTTCAAGGGGGCAAATTAGAATCGCGGGCTTGGATCAATCAATTTTCGATGGAAAATTGTCATTTAGACGCTTGTGAAATCGTCCCTTGGGGGAAAGCCATTTGGAAAAAGAATGAATTTGACGGTTGTAAAATCCAAACGGGAAGTGTATCCTTTCGCATTACAGATAATACGTTCAAACGGGCAACCGTTGGATTATTCATAAATGGCAACTCAAGTCATTCTAATACCTTGACTTACAATACTTTCGAGGATAATAAAACTCATATCGAAATGCGTATTTCAGAAGGATACGAACAAAATATGCGGGTTGAAAACAATATTTTTGGGAAAGCGACTCACGCAATTAAAATTCAAAGCTTTAATAGAACGACCAACGATGGATGGCATTTGGGCGATAAAGTGCCTGTTTCGTTTAAAAATAATTATTGGGATAAACGTTCTGTTGCCGACTTACAAGCGTCCATTATAGATGCCGAAGATGATCTGAAATTAACGGTTGTGATTGGCACAGAGCCTCAATTGAGTGAAAAACCCGTTATGAATGTCGCTGATAATGCAATCTTTACGTCGTCTTCTGTGCCGAAAGCCGTAAAGCACTTGACAACGAACCCATATAATTTACCGCATATACCAAACTGGGTACTTAAAGTTGTCGGTATTTTGTTATTAAGTTTTTTGATACAATATTGGGTTAAAAAAATATAGTATTGTTTTTACTTTTCAGCGCGTTTCCTGATTACGCGATTCAATTAATCCGCTTTTAGCCCATCCGCGCCTTTATCGCGGACAAGCCGATTTTGGACAATTTTTTAAAGATTTGGCAAATGGTGCGCCGATTACGAAATTTGAACCGCGTCGTTTTTTAGCGGACGGTTCGGATGTGGTTGCATTCAGCGATTGCGAATTCACCCAACATGGAAAAGCCCAAAGACCAAGTCGTGCATCATTTCACGATTCAAAACGGGAAAATAGTTAGTGCGAAGGAGTTTTCTTCTAAACCTGTGGCAATTTAAAGAGATGTTTCATCTGGCGCGAAAAGTAGGTTACATTTCTCAGAACAAAAGTTACAAAGAAACAAAGCAAAACAAAGTTTTTCAGAACAAAAATTACAAAGAAACAAAAGATACAAAATAAACTTTGGTTTACTTTGTATCTTTGTTGCTTTTGTTCTGAAAAACTTTGTTTTGCTTTGTTTCTTTGTAACTTTTGTTCTGAGAAATGTAACCTTTTTAAACGCAAAAATAGCATTTTTCGGCAGAATCCACCCAAAAATGCTATTTTTTAAAACACCTATTCGGGTTTCCGAACCAAACAGGTATTTAACTATCTCGCTTCTTCCCCAACGACTTCCACATTAAAAGTAGCTGCCACTTGTTTATGGAAATTAATCGTCACCGCATGCGCGCCCAATTCTTTAATATCGCCCATCACCACTTTTTTGCGGTCTGCCTCAATGCCATATTGAGCTTTCAACGCGTTCAAAACGTGCGGCACACTCACGCTACCAAAAATTTTACCACTCGTACCCGCTTTCGCATGAATCGTCACCGTTTGACCGTTGACCGTTGCCGCTTGTTGCCGATACGTGTCCAACAACAAATTTTCTTTAGCATCCAATCGGCGCATTTTAGCTGCCAACTGACTGCGATTGCCCGCATTTGCCACAATCGCCAATTTTTGCGGAATCAAGTAATTGCGTCCATAACCGTCTTTCACTTTGACAACGGTATCTTTTTCGCCCACTTTATCCACATCTTTCAACATTATAATTTCCATCTTCGGATTTAAATTTGAATGCCATCTTAGAAAAGTTTGAAACTTTTCTAAGATTTGCGCCATGAATTAAATTCAAATAAACGATTCATAATCAACGAGATATAAAATTCATCATTCATCATTTATCATTTATCATTCATTATTGTTTACTTCATCAAATCTGCCACAAACGGCAATATCGCCAAATGCCGCGCCCGTTTCACCGCCACAGACACTTTGCGTTGATATTTCAATGAGTTGCCCGTGATGCGGCGCGGCAATAATTTACCTTGCTCATTGATGAATTGCAGCAAAAAATTCTCATCTTTATAATCAATATATTTGATACCGAATTTCTGAAAGCGGCAATATTTCTTACGGTTTTGCCCTAAACTTGGGTTACTTAGGAACTTAATATCGTCTTTAGAAGCCATTTTTGGAAGACTGCTTTATTGGTTAATAGAATTAGACAACGGGTTCAGCAACTTTTTCTGCTGCTGGTTTTTCGACTTTTTCTGTCCGGTCTGGTTTTGGGCGATCTTGTCTTGACGAACGCTCTGGACGTTGTTCGGGTTCGGGTTTACGCTCTTTTTTCTTGGTCGTGCCAATTTTACCAGCGCGCTTATCCGCATTATATTTGACCCCAAATTTGTCTAACGCGACGGTCAAATAACGCAAAATTTTCTCATCGCGGCGCAAAGCAAGTTCCACTTTGCCGACAAAAGCACCATCTGCCGCCTCGAATTCGACACAATAATAGATACCCGATTGACGCTTGTTGATAGGATACGCCAATTGACGCAAGCCAAGCTCGTTCACATGGACGATGGTTGCTTTTTCAGCCGTCAACAAGTCCACATATTTTTGAGCTGTCCCTTTTACATCATCGCCGGACAAAACTGGATCTACGATGAATGTTACTTCGTAATTACGCATGAATTTCGGAAGTTTGATATGATATATTTTTTAAAAATCGCTTTCGTTAAAAGCGCGGCAAATGTACGATGTTTTTTTGGAAACCCAAACTTTTGTGTATAAACTTTTTATTTTTTAAAAGTTGTGTTCCATGTGGAACATGGAACAAGCGACCATAAATTTGTAAAATTAAAATTTTAATTTCAAAAATATGTTAATGTTTAAAACAAAATTTGGTTATTTTCGCCAATCGCCTTAATTTTGCAGCATCAACTATCAGAAAACAAACATTATGGCGAAATCTAAAACCAAATCGAAAAAAGG
>JBDKKX010000532.1:0-4016 GCA_039795795.1 Bacteroidota bacterium
TGATTTTTTATAGTATTTGAATTAGGAATTAAGGACGAAAAAATCCTCAATCTGTGACAAAAAATACTTTTTATCACAGATTGAACAGATTTCACGAGATTTTAACAGATTTTTTTTGATTTTAAGTATTGAAAATCAAAAAAATCTGTGAAAATCTCGTGGAATCTGTTCAATCTGTGATAAAAAGTATTTTGTCATGTACTGATCGAAGCATGCGTCCTTAACTCCTATATTTCCTTAATTCTTAATTCAAACGATCGTACCATATAAATCAAAGGCTTCCACATTTGTAATCTTCACATTTGCAAAATCGCCTATTCTAACATCACTTTTACGTACTTTTACCAACACTTCATTATCGACTTCGGGCGAATCAAACTCCGTTCTACCTACAAAATAAGCCCCTTCTTTGCGGTCAAACAAAACTTTCATCGTTTGCCCAATTTTAGCTTCATTTTTTTCAAACGAAATATCTTCTTGAATCGCCATCAATCGAGCTGCCCGCGCTGCCTTCACTTCTGGCGGCACATTATCTTCCAACTGATGCGCAGTAGTTCCCTCTTCATGCGAATATTGAAAAACACCGACGCGTTCAAAGCGCATTTCCTCAATAAAACGACATAACGTTTCAAATTCAGCCTCTGTTTCGCCCGGAAATCCAACTAACATCGTCGTTCTCAAAGCAATATTCGGTACTTTTGCTCTTGCGATGCGAATCAATTCAATCGTTTCTTCCCGCGTAATCTGTCTGTGCATCCGCGCTAACACTTGATTATCAATGTGTTGTAACGGAATATCCAAATATTTGCAAACTTTTGGCAAGCGCGCCATCGTATCAAACACTTCAATTGGAAATTTCGACGGATACGCATAATGCAATCGAATCCATTCAATCCCTTCAATTGCATTCAAAGCCTCCAAAAGTTCTGATAAAGCGCGTTTTTTGTATAAATCCAAACCGTAATACGTCAATTCCTGTGCAATCAAAATCAATTCTTTCACGCCCATTCGCGCCAAATTTTTAGCTTCTTTCACCAACTTTTCAATCGGTTGCGAAATATGCTTGCCGCGCATCAACGGAATCGCACAAAAAGAACACGTCCGATTGCATCCTTCCGAGATTTTCAAATAAGCAAAATGTTGCGGTGTGGTCGTAACACGCTCACCAATCAAATCATGTTTATAATCCGCATTGAGTTTGGCGAGCAAACCTGGAAGTTCCATTGTGCCAAAATACGCATCCACTTCGGGAATATCTTTTTCCAAATCCTCTTTATAACGCTGTGATAAACAGCCAGTTACATATAATTTATCAATACCCCCTTGCTTTTTGACTTCGGCGTATTCCAAAATCGTGTTGACAGATTCCTCTTTTGCCAAATCAATAAAACCGCAAGTGTTGACGATAATGATATTCGCATCCGCCTTTTCGCTGTCGTGCACCACATCAAATGCGTTGCCGCGCAATTGCGTTATCAAATTTTCGCTGTCCACCACATTTTTAGAACAACCGAGTGTAATGACGTTATACTTATCTCTTTTAAGCTTTTTCGTTTTCAACGATGCCGATATTTGGATATTTTTAAATATTGTTGTGAAAAACGTGCAAAGTTACAAAGAAAAAAATTTATTTTACCGAACCACGATAAAAAAAGCACTTATAGCAAATTTGGTTGTTCAAAAGAGAGAATTTAACACATTTTGTATTTCTTAAATATAGTTTGAACCCATAAAATTTATCGAATTACGATGAAATGCTGGATTACTGCGCAAAAGATGCGCTTACGCATCGGAATCTGCACAATAATCTACCTTCTGAAATGTATATTATTTTCAATTCTTGATTTAGGTCAATTGTAAAATGCACTTTTCGGATTACTTTTGCCGCCTAAAACTTCATCCAATGAGAAAAAAATATCTCGGCTATCAGCCACAAGACTACACAACCGAATACGCAAAGTATTATAACGAAACCATTCAACCGATTCCAGATTACGTGCAATTCGCATTAGATAATGCCCCTTTTCCTGCGGGTTCATTACCTCCTTTTTCGCAAGCGACGGATTTGCAAAAACAAGGTTACACTCCTTTGGAAACGGGTTATACGCTGGAATCCGATGGTGCTGCATCTATCGCCATCCTCACAAAAATGCCCCATGTAACGCCCAAAATGTGGGATTGGTGGTTTGGCTGGCATGGCTGTAAGGACAATCGGTATAAATTATGGCATCCAAAATCTCATTTGAGCGCACAATGGGAAGATGGGCGCGATGATGTGGCTTATATCGGTCGAAATTCAATCATTATTGAACAGATTGGCGATGAATACACGCAAGGTGCCATTCAATTCAAATCTCCTACGGAGTTTGGTTTCCCGCCCGAAGCGATGAGTGATGATTCAAAAGCGGTTTATATTTGTGCAAGGATTGGGCATCACTTATTGCCTGTGGATTATGGTTATTTGATTCATCAAGTGCGCGCTGTGGAAGGCGGCTCTGAAATGCGTTCTCGTTTTTGGGTGGGTGGACAATATGTGCATATTAGAAAAGAAGGCAATATGACAGATTTGATTTCTGGTTTTTTACGAAAAGTGCAATCTTTGCCAGAAACCTTTGCGCAAGATTTGGTTCGACATTGTTCCGAAGAAATGACGCATTTAGCAGCTTTTTTGCCCCAACTTTATGCAGCAATGAACCCCAAGGACGATTCTTTGCACCTCGAAGGGCGCGTGATTGAAAAAACAGACAGTGATTTTGAAGCAATGATTATGGGCACTTTGTTTAATAAGATAGATCCCATCCGAAGACCTGCTAAAATTGTGGAAGCAAAATCCATTCGAGACATTATTGAAACGGTGAAATACGCTAAAACAAGGGGTAAAAAAATAACAGTTTGTTCTGGCGGACATAGTTGGAGTGCGAATCATTTGCGGGCAGACAGTATTTTGATTCTGATGAAAAATTTTAATCAGTATGAAATCAACTCCAAAGCAATGACCGCAACTGCGGGTCCAGGCGTAGGCGGCAGTGTGTTAATGAAAGCACTGTATAAACAAGCATTATTTTTTCCTGCGGGTCATTGTGAAGGCGTTTGCATTGGCGGCTATTTATTACAAGGCGGTTATGGTTGGAATGGTAGAAAAACGGGGATTGCTTGTGAAAGTGTCATCGGAATCGACCTTGTGACGGCGGACGGCACATACATTCACGCGAATGCAGACCAAAATGCAGCTATTTTTTGGGCTGCACGGGGTTCGGGCGGTGGTTTTTTTGGGATAGTGGTTCGTTTTCACCTTAAATTGTTCTCCTTGCCCAAATATAGAGCCATTATTGCACATAATTTTTATATCAAACATTTGGAAGAGGTCTATCATTGGGCTTATGAAGTGGGTCCGAGGATTCCAAAAGCGGTTGAATTTCAAATGATTATGAGTAATAAAATGCTTAATATTTTGGGAACGGGCATTGAAGCAGTTGCCCCGATTTTTGCGGACACCAAAGACGAATACGAAGAAGCGATGGCTTTTATGAAAAATAGTCGCATTAAAAACAAGGCGATTATTGCTACGCCTGCTTTTAATCCTGGCATTGACGCGCTTTATAAATCTGTAATGACTCATTATCCCGAAAATCATTATTGGGGCGTGGACAATATGTGGACGCATGCGCCGATTGAAGATTTAATGCCATTCTTGAAAGAGATTGCTCGAACTTTGCCGCCTGCACCTTCCCACTTTTTGTGGTTAAACTGGCATCCGGGGAACATTAAAACGGATATGGCTTATTCCAAGGAAGATAAAATTTATCTTGCCTTGTACGGGAATTGGAAAAATGCTGCGGATACGCCTTTGTACGAAAATTGGGCAGTGCAGATGATGCAAAAAATGGCACATTTGAGTACAGGCATTCAATTGGCGGATGAAGGTCTGCACAAAAGAACTGCGCCTTTTTTGTCGGACAACCATTTGAAAAAGATTCAAGCCATCCGAACTGAAATAGACCCGAATAAACTTTTTC
>JBDKKX010000533.1:0-4016 GCA_039795795.1 Bacteroidota bacterium
GTATCAATCCGTGAAATCTGTAAAATCCGTACCTCCATTCGTATCCCAATGGATTCCAAAGTGTAACCTACTTTTCGCGCCCAATGAAACATCCCCAATTTGCCACGAATTACACGAATTTGCCCGAATTATGAGTGAAAATTCGTGTAATTCGTGGCAAAATAGGTTTCCAATTGCTTTGCTTAACTCCTCAAAACGCTCCGAATACTCCGACTCCAGCCATTCATCATCCATTGCAATCCAAATTCTGCGGTGGGATAAAAATAACCTGTTTTATAATTCCCCAAAAAAGGGATCATATAATTGGCACTCCCTTTTAAATAAATCGCCAAAGGCATTTTATGATAACGCCGCTGCGCAAAATCGCGTCCTATCGAAAGTCCAACAATCGGCGTTCCGTACCATTGGTTGACCTTGGGCAATTGAATCGTGTCGATTTCTGCTATCGAAACAGGCGTTATCACAGATTTCAACGTATAATTCACGCCCGCACCTACGGACCATTGCCAAAAATAACCATGTCCATTCCCACGTCGATTGGCATATTCGATATTAAAAAAGAGGTTTTCAAAAGCATTTTTATGATGGTACGCGCCCAAATCCATCATAATATAACGGTCTTGAATCAACCGTGAACCATTGATATCGCCCTTGAAAGAACGTTTTTCAATATTTCGCAACACAAAATCAACCCCAATTTTGAAACCGGGGTTCAAAGGCGTACCAATCGCAGCAATGCGAATGGGCGTACCCACATCTAAATTATACGATTTATTGTAAGGATCTTTTGGTTTTTCAGCTTTTGATTTTTGCGCAAAACTTTGATTTGAAACAAAAACGAAAGAAAAGAATATAATTATCTTTATATTCGACATAAAAACATGTTTTTAGATATTTGACAGAATGTTGTTTTGTTTGTAACGAATTACGGTTGCATTTATTGCAATGCAAATTTATAACAAAATGGTTTGAGAATTGTTAATCTTTTGATTTGGATTTTTTTGCGCAGTACAGGACAAAAAAAATTATGATACGAATGGAAACACAGAGGACGCGGATTCTACAGATTTACACGGATTTTTTTTGAATTTAGGCTTGAAATTCAGCATAAATTCAAAAAAAATCCGTGTAAATCTGTAAAATCCGCGTCTTCCGCGTTCCCATTCACTCTACACCTTTTTTGTCACGTTCCCATTCGCTCTACGCAAAAAAATCAAGTCAAAAAATCGTATATTTGTTTCGTAAAACCCTAACTCTAAAATATGGATTATCAATTGTTTAAAGATTTTCAAAATTATATTGCTGAACATCAATTGTTTACAGGTTCAGATAAATTGTTGCTGGCGATTAGTGGCGGTGTGGATTCGATGGTTTTATGTGATTTGTTACGGCATGGGCAATATGCTTTTGCTTTAGCGCATTGCAATTTTCAATTGCGCGGGGCGGAATCCGACGGAGACGAACATTTTGTTTGTGATTTTGCTCATAAAAATGGCTTGACCATCCATGTTCAACAATTTGAGACGGAAGTATATGCGCAAAAACATAAATTATCCATTCAAGAAGCTGCTCGAAATTTGCGGTATGAATGGTTTGAATCCTTGAGACAACAGTTTGATTATCAATATGTTATCACGGCACATCATGGTACAGATACGATTGAAACAGTGTTATACCATTTTGTAAAAGGAACGGGTTTGCGCGGCATGACAGGGATTCCTATCATCGGCGCGAATGGCATTCGTCGTCCGTTGCTTTTTGCGACCAAAAGTGCCATTTTAGAATACGCGGCAGAACAGGATGTCGATTATCGGGAAGATACTTCTAATGCGTCGGATAAATATATGAGAAATTTTATTCGACATGAAATTGTGCCTGATATGGCGCATATCAATCCCGTTTTTGAAGAAACGGCTTTGCGAACGATTGATAAATTGCGGGATGCTCATTGGATTTACGAAGATTATATTAAACAATTTAGGTTAAAAAATGTAATTGCTGATTTTGAACAATGTAAAATTGAGATGACTGCGATTCAAGAATCGCCTGTGGGCAAAACGATTTTATATGAATTATTAAAATCTTATGGTTTTTCAGCAGCGCAAACCTTACAAATTGTAAAAAATACTCGTTCTGGGGCAACCTTTGATACTCAAACGCATCGTTTATGGGTGGAAAGGACATCTTATATCGTTCGAGCATTACCGCAAGTTTCCAATCAGCTGCCGCTAAAAATAGATTTAGATACGTCCTTTGTTCCATTGGACGACATGGTTTTGAAACTTCGTTTAGTGGATAAAGATTTGAATTTCAATATTTTGCGGGATAATCATTCCGCACAATTGGATTTTGATAAGTTGATTTTTCCATTGACTTTGCGGGTTTGGCAGCAGGGAAATAGGTTTCAACCATTGGGCATGAATGGGAATAGTCAAAAATTAAGTGATTTTTTGAATCATTATAAAACGTCCAATGTGGATAAAATTCATATCAAAGTTTTAGAAAATGGGAATGGAGAAATTTGTTGGGTTGTGGGTTGGCGCATGGATGAGCGATATAAAATTACGGATAAAACAAACAAAATACTTGAAATAATAATGATGAATGATGAATGATGAATGATGAATTTTACAATTCATCATTCATCATTCATCATTTATCATTTCAAATATGTAACTTTGTAAGTTTTTAAAATTTTACGCACTTCTTGATGAAAATAGCAATACGTCTAATCATTTATGCCTTGATTATCGGTTTACTGATATTCATTAAAGTCAAATATTTCGCCAAAGAACAGCCTGCAACACCGATGTCCGCAGGAAAAGGAGGCGCGCCTACCGCAAATGTGATGGGTTACATCGTCAAACCCGAAAAGTTGGACAACAAAATTTTCGCATCGGGTACGCTCATGCCCGCCGAATCGGTGGATTTAAAACCTGAAGTCGCGGGTAAAATCGTCGAGTTAAACCTGCCCGAAGGCAAATGGGTCAATAAAGGAGACTTGTTGCTGAAACTAAACGACGCGGATTTACAAACGCAAATCCGTAAAATTGAAACTCAAATGGCGTTGTCCAGGCAAACGGAACAACGTTTACACAAACTCTTGGATATGAAAGGGATTTCCCAAGAAGAATATGATGTGGTTGTAAATCAATTAAATACGTATTCGGCAGATATAGAATTTGTCAAAGCGCAAATTGAAAAAACAGCTTTGCGTGCGCCGTTTGCGGGTATTTTGGGGTTGCGGAGCGTGAGTTTGGGGAGTTATGTGAATGCGCAAAGTAATATTGCCGTTTTGCAACAGGTCAATCCGATTAAAGTTGATTTTTCCGTTCCTGAAAAATATGCGCATGATATTCATTTGGGCGAATCGGTTGCGTTCTCGATAGAGGGTTCTAACACGGTTCACACGGCAAAAGTCTATGCCGCAGAAACGCAAATTGACCCGTTGACCCGTACTTTAAAAGTGCGCGCCACCGCGAGCAACACCAATAATGCTTTGCGTCCTGGTGCTTTTGCGAAAGTGGATTTGAGCTTGAAAGATTTTGATGGTGCATTGATGATTCCGACGGAAGCAATGGTGCCGATTTTGAAAGGACAACAAGTTTTTGTAGCGCGCAATGGCAAGGCAACGCCTATAAAAGTCGAAACGGGCGTTCGTACCGAAGATAAAATTCAAATTACGGCGGGTTTGCAAATCGGCGATACCATTGTTACCACTGGGCTTATGGGTTTGAAACCGAATGCAAATGTTAAATTCACCACGATTCAGTAAAATTTGGGCATATTATGATGCGAATGGAAGTACGGATTGAACGGGTTTAACGGATTCGTACGGATTTTTATCAAAAAAAAATCCGTACGAATCTGTTCAATCCGTTCAATCCGTACTTCCATTCGTATCACCATTGTTCCGAAATCCACAATCCGAAATCCAATGTCATTACCAAGTATCTCTATACAACGCCCTGTTTTAACCATCGTATTAAATCTATTGATTATGCTATTTGGCGTGA
>JBDKKX010000534.1:0-4013 GCA_039795795.1 Bacteroidota bacterium
AGTTTTGAATGCTCACATTCGGCTCAATCCCGCGCAAAGCATCATTTCCACCCAATTCCAGCACAAAAATATCCACTTTTTGTTGCAAAATCCAATCCACACGCGCCGCGCCGCCTGCGGTCGTTTCGCCACTCAGCCCTGCATTGACACATTTATACGGCAGACCGAGCGAATCGATTCGCTTTTGAATCAAAGCCACAAAACCACTGGATACTTCAGGCAAACCATAACCCGCCGTCAAACTATTGCCAAAAAAAATAATATTTTTATCGTATTTTTTAACCGATTTTGTTGGTGCGCCGTTGGTTTTAGGCTGATTTTCTTGGCAACTCATGCCGAAAAAGGATAAAGATAGGCAAAAAAGTAATTTATTCATCTTGTTTTTTTGCTAAATACAAATGTATCCAAACCACAAAGGGAAAAAAAAATTTTTAGCGTCCTTTGTGACATGCTGATTTAAATCGTATTTGTATTATTTTAATATAGGTCAGCTTTCCTAATCATGCTGCAAATTTGAGGATTTTTGGCGAAGAATGCAAGTTTTGTCATTTTCTTTTGACAAAAATAACTTTATTGTTCATTCAATATTATTAAATATTTATTAAAAAAATATTTAATAATATTATTGCAAATCATTGATTTTTAAATGGATAATACTTACCTTGCGACAAATACCTCAGTACAGGACAAAAAAAATTATGATACGAATTGGAACACGGATGACGCGGATTGGACAGATTTACGCGGATTTTTTGGAATTTATGCTGAATTTTCAGCATAAATTCCAAAAAATCCGCGTAAATCTGTCCAATCCGCGTCATCCGTGTTCCAATTCGCTCTACCCTTTTTTGTCCCATAGCAAGATTTTTTTTTATTTAAACCGAACGCAAATTCATAATCCTGCACATTAACTAATATTGTACCTATTTATCCGCCTACTTTAACCGAACTTGTAATTTTAAAAAAAACGATTTATGCTACAAAAAACAAATACGCTCATGAGTTGCTTCATCGCATTTTGTGTGTGCAACAACCGCCTTTCGGCACAAGAAACGCCTTATTTGCGCCAAGCATCCAGGCAACCGATGCATGCCGTTGAAACAAAATTAGAACCTTGGCTGCAAAAACCTTATTTACAAACGCCGATTGAAACGGCTACAGCTACTGATTTATTCATTGCCGCGCAACTGTGGCAACAGGCGAACCCGCCCAAGCAACTCAAATTAAAAGATGACGATTTCGCCAAATTTCAACGAAAACTCTACCAATGGCAGCGCGAAGGGACGCATCAACCCACTTCTGCCAATGAACGGATGGATGCTTTTTTTAAATATGAGCAGCATCCTGTGACACAAGCGCGGCGCAAGGCAAACCGCGTTGACCCGAATTGGCAACTTTTGGGACCGAAAACGAATCCAGTGGAAGTGCCTTATCATGAAATCGGGTATGCAGAGGAATCCCGAGACAATGCAGGTTTGGGGCGCATCAATTGCATTGAATTTTCAAATTGGGATGCCAATAATTTATGGGTTGGGACATCGACGGGCGGCGTTTGGAAATCTTGGAATGGTGGCAAACAATGGTATAATATTTCGATGACGCTGCCGATTATGGAGATTTCAGAGATTGCGGTGGATCAAACGAATTCTAATATTCTATATGTTGCGACGGGCGATAGAGATGCAGGTGCTTATAATGGCACAGGCGGTTATAACGGTAGCGGCAATAGGAGTCGGCTTTATAAAACGACGGATGGTGGTGATTCTTGGACGCAAATTCAAGCTAATTTTGGCGGCGGTATTTTTATTTGGGGACTTTATACGCATCCGACGCGCCCGAACGAAGTGGTCGTCGTTAAAGCGAATGGCGTTTATAAAAGCACTGATGGCGGCGCGACTTGGAATGAACCGTTGGTTATCAATCGCCAAACAGAATTTTATTTTGCAAATGCGGCATCTAACCCCATTAATCCCAATCGAATGTATGTGTTAACGCTTGAAGAGCGTCCTGCAAACTATTACATTTTTTGGCTGAATCGTTCGGATGATTTTGGGAACACTTGGCGGCGCATGGATTCCATCACAAGTGGTATTAATGAGCAAAGTTTTTTTAATACCGATATGAAATTGGCAATCGCGCCTTCGGATCCCAATTGTGTATATCTGAGTTCGTTGGAAGTGGATACGACCCATAATTCGGTGCGGTTTGGCATCCTCACGCGGACGCTGGATGGGGGGCGCACTTGGCAAGACCGAGCGCGTTATCCGTCGGTGCCGAATCTTTCGGGTTGGATATTGGGCGATTCGACCGATTTGGGTTCGCAAGGCATTTATGATATGGTTTTGGCGGTTGACCCTAAAAATAAAAATCGTGTTTTTGTAAGCGGCGTGGATATGTGGGGTTCTGAAAATGGGGGACAATCGTTTTCAAAAACCACTTTTTGGTTGGACGCATTGGGCAAAAGCGCGCATGCAGACCATCATTGGGGCGAGTTTCAACCGAAAACAGGTACTTTTTTCTTGGCAACAGATGGCGGTTTATACAAAACCAATCATTTAAAAGTGGGTGACCAAGCTGCCATCGTGCATTGTTATTCGGATTCAGCGTATAATGGATTTCGTTTAAACTGTTATGAATTTCCAACTCAATGGGAATATGCGGGCAATGGGATTGCGAATAATGAATTTTATGCGATTGCGGTGAGCAAAAGCAATCCAAATTTTATTTTGGGCGGTACGCAGGATAATGGCACTTTCAAATACCAAAATGGCAATTGGACAAGTGTATTGGGTGGGGATGGGTTAGTGCCGTTGATTCATCCTGCGAATCCGAATATTTTTTATGGTTCTGTCCCTGGCGGTACCTTGTTTCGGACATCCGACGGCGGGCGCAATTACAAATATGTGACGGAGGCAATGGATGCAGTGGACAGGGGGGCTTGGCTAACGCCGATGGCATTGGTGGAGGCGAGTCCCAACACCCTGATTCAAGCGCGTGAAAAGCAGGTTTGGCGCAGTACGACGGCGGGGGAAACTTGGCAACGAATTTCCAATTTTCCACAAGGGCGGATTGGGAATCATACGACAGCAATGGAAATCGCGCCTTCGGATGGCAATATTATTTGGACAGCGAAGTGGATTGCCAATAATTATTTGAATCTTGAACAGCCGACCTCTTTTTTGTACAAAACGACGAATGCAGGGACGAGTTGGACAAATGTTTGGTCACCTCAATTTCCGACTTATCCGAGTGAATTGACGGATATTGCGATTCATCCGACGCAACCAAATAAAATTTGGGTTACATTTTCAGCAGGTTTTGTTGCAACGGAGCCGAATCAAGCGAAAAAAGTGTTTTATAGCGCGGATGCGGGTGCAACTTGGGTGAATCTCACGAGTGGTTTGCCGCCTGTACCCGTTTGGACGATTGCGATTTCGGCGGAATCCTATGATGATGCGATTTATGTGGGGACGGGCGTTGGCATTTTCTACCGAGACAATCGCACGAATGGGTTTATTGAGTATCAAAATCAGCAGATGCCGAAAGGAACGATTGTGACCGATTTGAAAATTCATGCGGCATCTCGTCGGATTTATGCGGCGACGCATGGACATGGGCTTTGGCGCGCCGATTTATATGACAATCCGCGATACGCGCCTGCTGCTGCGAATAAGGCAGAACCGTCGTTTTTCCTTTCAATTTACCCCAATCCGTCGGCGGGAATGCTGGATATTGTTTGGGAAAACGATAAAATTCCTGTGGAATCGTTGCAAATTGCAGATTTGATGGGCAAAATTGTTTATCAAGAGGCTGATTTTAAGGGGAAATCCTTGGTGAATCTGACTGCGTTGGCGAATGGTATATATATGGTGCAGTTGAAAACCGCAGAAGCTGTGGTGACGAAAAAGATTTTGATGGAACGGTAGCTTTTGAATTAGGATTCAATGGGATTTTTTTGGGATTAAATGGGATTGATTTTTTTGGATTTTTAGGATTGAATTCCTATAAATCCT
>JBDKKX010000535.1:0-4005 GCA_039795795.1 Bacteroidota bacterium
TTCTGAACTTTTTGATACATTGCTGCTTTGTCGAGCCATCCGAATTGAGTTGTGATTTCACAACCCAGAAAAATATTTTCTGCAATGCTTAGATTTGGAATCAAATTCAGTTCTTGATGAATCATCGCAATCCCGTTTGCTTGTGCAGCGCGTGTGTTTGGAAAGCGGACGACGACCCCATTTAATTCAATCGTCCCTTCGTAATCGGTGTAAACGCCGCTTAAAATCTTCATTAAAGTAGATTTACCTGCCCCGTTTTCGCCAATAATCGCAGTAACTTTGCCTGCGGGCAGGTCAAGTTGCACGTTGTCGAGTGCCTTGATGCCTGAAAATTGTTTGGTGATATGTCGAGCTGTGAGCATATAATGAATTGATTTTAAAACACATAGTGACAGAAGACAGTCCGTTCACTTTGAAAATTGCGATACGATGGGAACGCGGATAACACAGATTTCGCGGATGTACACGGATTTTTTTAGTTTTTTTGGATTTCGAGCATGAATACCCAAAAATCCGTGTACATCCGTAAAATCTGTGTTATCCGCGTTCCCATTGTATCATAATTGGATAGATATAGGCAAAATTTCTAAATTATCCGTTTGCGGATGTTCCTGATTCATTTCCAAAGCACCTGTAAATTGCACTTTGCTTCCCACTTTCACCTGCTGTTTGAAGGGCGGAATCACTTCTGTCCGAATGATTTTATTGATTTCCGACGCAATATTATTTACATCCGAATTATTGGTAAAATTTTTAATATCAAATAAACCTGCGGCATCCCGAATCGAATTTCCATAAATAAATTCTGTTGCAAGCCGTAAACTTAAATTTTTATTTTGATTCGGAACTAAAATCACGACTTCATCTTCCGTGATTTTAGAAACAACCCCTTCGCCTTTCACCAAAAAGTGGCGCACATTGCCAATCGAAACCGCATGCGATAATTCATTGAAAGCCTTATTTTTATCGGAAATAAGAGCAGCAACCAAATTTTGTATGGGCATCGCTTTTTCAAGCGCGGGTGGCAACGTTTTAGTCAAAAAAGTGCGCGCAAAATCCACTGCATCCAATTTTTGACTTGCCGCCTTTTTAACGACATCCAATGGTTTTACCTCAATGGAATGATAGCCGATGAATAAAATTGCAATAGCAATTAATGTATATTTTATCATTGTCAATCTTTTAAACCTTTATTTTTTACCAAACGCCGTATAATCTTCAATATTCGCTTTCGTCACCAATTCGACGGCAACTGGAATTTTTTGTGCAAAATCTCGTTTTCCTTTCAAATATTCATCTGCGAAAACCGCCGCTTTTTGCGCCATCACTTTTGGAAATTGCATACCTGTAGCCGCTATTTTCCCCGCTTTGATGGCTGCAATCACGTCATCCGCCCCGTCAAAACCAAAAACTTGGACTTGATTCGCCTTGCCCGCACCCGCTAATGCCTGATACGCGCCCATCGCCATCGCATCGTTTCCGCAAAACACACCATTAATATTCGGATGCGCCTGCAACATCGACTCCATGACTTCCATCGCTTTATTTCGGTCGAAATCCGCACTTTGTTGTGCCACCATTTTGATATTGGGATAATTATCCGCGACGCTGTGGAAACCTTTTGACCGCGCCCAAGTATTATTGTCGCCCACCAAACCCAATAATTCCACATATTCTCCTTTTTTATTCAATTGCTGCACGAAATATTTGCCCACCGCAACACTGCCCGAATAGCTATCGGACAAAATTTGCGAAGTCGCCGCATCCGTCGAATTGACCTCTCTATCCATGCAGAAAACAGGAACGCCCGCCGATTTCGCCTTTTGAACATGGACAATACTGCCATCCGCATCCGTCGAATTGAACAGAATCGCTTGATAACCAGATACTAACGCATTTTCAAAATGATCCGATTCCAAAGCAGTATTATTTTGAGAATCAAAAATTTTAGTTTCGTAACCGAGTTCTTTGGCTTTTGCCGCCGCGTTTTCTGCCAAAAAAACAAACCAAGGATTGTTCAAAGTCGAAACGACAATTGCCATTTTTTTCGTTTTGCCATCGGTAGGCTTATTTTGGCAGCTTAAAATGCCAATAAGAAGGAAGAGATACGTTAGATTTTTCATTTTTTTCTGCTATCTGATAAGTCGTTTAAGCTACCCCTAACAGGTTTTTAAAACGTGTTAGGGGTGATGTGGACAGCAAATTTAAATAAATTTTTAATTTAAAGGTTAAAAATACATTGTCCTTGTAAATTAAAAAGTCAAGGATTCAATACTTGTACATTCAAATATTTTTATCTTTGCCCCATAAAATCATTTTTTTATCTTTTAATATTGTTATTTAAGCGATTATGCAGCATAAAATTCAATTATCCGTCGGTAGTCAAAATAAAATTTTGTCTAAAGAACAAAAAAAATTCAATGATTTATTGGATAAAATCAAAAAAATAAAGCGAGATATTGTGGCAATGCGGGGCATTAATGCCGATTTTCATAAGAAAGCCGATGCTGTTATCGCGCCTGCTCAAAAATTATATTTGGATGCCAATCAAAAAATGGTCTTATCCTTAGAAAATGCGATTGCGATTCATAAATTGCCGAAAAGACCTTATAAAAAATTTTGTTCGATTATGCAATTGGAATTGGAATCGATATTGAGTCAAGCGGATGCGGGTGACGTGACAATTTTCAAAGATTTGTATCAAAAATATGCAAAAATGTCGTATGAAGACCGCCAAAAACAGATGATTTCGGAAGTAAATGATATGACGGGAGGCATGTTTGAATCCATGTTTGGTTTTGATTTGAACGATTTGGCGGACAATATGAATGATCCTGAAAAAATGCAGGCGTTCATGGCAGAAAAAATGCGCGAACAGCACGAAGCGGCACACGCGCAGCAGCAAGCCCGCGCCGAAAAGCAGGCTGCAAAACCGAAAACGGCTGCGCAACTTAAAAAAGAGGCTGCTGAAAAAGAAATGAGTAAGACGACAAAGCAGATTTATATGGATTTGGTGAAAAATTTTCATCCCGACCAAGAACAAGATGAAAAAGAAATTGCGCGTAAAACGGCGATTATGCAAGAGGTCGTTGCCGCGTATCAGGAGGATAATTTCATTAAATTGTTGGAATTGCAGATGAGTTTGTTGGAAAATCGAGAAAATTCGTTTAGCCGATTGGATGATAAGCAGTTGAAACATTTTACAAAAGTGCTGCAAGAACAACTCCGAACGTTGCGCGATGAATATGAACGGGTCAGCCCGAATCCTGCGAATAATCCTTATTATGAACTTTTTGCAGAACAAGAGTGGGTGCGAAAGATGAAATTGGAACGCGCTGTATCGGATTTGGGGGAACAAACAACGCTTTTTTTGAATACGATTGATATTATTCAAACCTTTGATGGGTTTAAACAGTTTGTTCGAGAGTTTGAGTTGCCGAAGGATGAGATGGAAGGGATGAATTTACTTGATTTTTTGATTTGAGAGCGTTGGAATTAGGATTAAATGGGATTTTTTTGGGATTAACTGGGATTGATTTTGGGGATTTATGGGATTTTTCTTAGTACGGACAAAAAAGATGGAGAGCGAATTGGAACACGGATGACGCAGATTTTACGGATTTACACGGATTTTTTTGAATTTATGCTGGATTTTCAGTATAAATTCAAAAAAATCCGTGTAAATCCGTAAAATCTGCGTCATCCGCGTTCCAATTCGCTCTCTATCTTTTTTGCCCCGTACTGAGGGGATTTTTAGAAAAAAATCCCATAAATCCCCAAAATCAATCCCATTTAATCCCAAAAAAAATCCCATTTAATCCTAATTCCAACCCCACCAACGTTTCAATATTCAATTTCCGACGCTTTTTGCGCATTCCAAACAGGCAACATCCAACCCAATTTCAACGCACCCAACACATCGAACCGATTTTTATCCTCCCGCGCACCCGTATCAAAATTAAATCCACGTCGATTTTTGGTAAAACCTTCCGTCAATTCCAAGCC
>JBDKKX010000536.1:0-3991 GCA_039795795.1 Bacteroidota bacterium
GGTAATGTGGTCGCGCCCGTGTGCATCTGTTAAAAACGCTTCTGTTCTGGTAGAAGTCCATTTAATCGGACGATTGATTTGTTTAGAAGCCCAAATCACCATCGCTTCCTCAATATAATGGAAAATCTTACTACCAAAACCACCCCCTACGTCTGGTGCAACC
This sequence comes from Bacteroidota bacterium, assembly GCA_039795795.1. Classification (GTDB taxonomy): domain Bacteria; phylum Bacteroidota; class Bacteroidia; order Chitinophagales; family Saprospiraceae; genus JAAFJT01. The sequence goes on from JBDKKX010000536.1 coordinate 164, forward strand.
ACCCGAACTTTATGTTCAGGAATGCCCAACACAAACGCACACATCAATAAACGAATCAAATGTGGGTTTTGAGAAGTGGTATATAAGGTGTATTTTTCACTGTATTGGTCGTAATTGCCAATCGCACAACGCGGCTCCATGGCATTGGGCGACAACCGTTGATTGGTAAATTCCAACGTCGTCACATGCGCACAAGCAGCAATCGCGGTATCCACTTCTGCAATCGGATTGCCCAAAGTCCAGTCAAATGCTTTATTATTCGGTGCGTCGTCATGCACTAAGGGCGCGCTATCGCTGACCGCTTTTGCAGCATTGACCACCGCAGGCAACACATCGTACTCCACCACCACTGCTTCCGCAGCATCTCTCGCCGCCGAACGGCTTTCTGCAATGACCATCGCAACGCCGTCTCCTACGTGACGCGCTTTATCCCAAACCAAAAGGGGATGCGGCGGTTCTTTCATACGGTCGCCGTTGATAAAATCCACTTGCCAGCCCGCAGGAACGCCCGCAATACCCGTCGCTTTCATATCCTGCCCCGTGAAAATCGCCACAACGCCTTCCATTTCCAAAGCAGCACTGGTATCCACGCTCACAATTTTAGCATGAGCATGAGGACTCCGCACAAAATGCGCATAAGTCATGTTTGGGAGGACGATATCATCTGTATAACGCCCCTTTCCAGTCGTGAAACGTTTGTCTTCGACCCGTTTCGGGGATTGTCCGATATAATTGGTATTAGCCATGTTTTACCTCCTTTTGCAATTTACCAGCAGCGTACTGCACGGATTTAATAATATTATGATACCCTGTGCAACGGCAAATATTGCCTTCCAAGGCTTCACGGATTTGATGCTCCGAAGGATTATGACAACTGGTGAGTAAATCAGCCGTCGTCATAATCATTCCGGGCGTACAAAAACCGCATTGCAAACCATGTTCTTCTTTGAACCCTTCCTGAATGACACGCATCGGAGTCGTTTCAATGGATTCAATCGTATGGACGGCTCTCCCGTCCGTTTGAGCAGCAAGTACGGTACACGACTTGACCGCATGACCATCCAAGTGAACCGTACAGGCTCCGCAACTGCTCGTATCGCAACCGATGTGCGTACCCGTCAGCCGCAATTGGTCTCGTAGGAAAAAGACCAATAACTGGCGGGGTTCCACCATTTTTTTGATCAATTTGCCGTTGATAACTACTTCAATAGGAATTTTCATAACAAAATTGGTTTAAACTATAAAATACTGAACAGTTGTTTGGCACAACTTCCATGTTGATGGACTGTTTATAAATGTTCATAATTGACTTGGGACAATTGGTGTTTGAATGATTTTTCAGTATAAAAAATCATTCAAAGAACTGTTCAAGAAATTATGCAACTCAAAACCGCGTCAAGATAGAATATATTACTGAAATCCCAAAATTTGAATTGTAAAAATATTTAAAAAAATGTGTATTCGCATTGTTATCCATTTGGGTTAAAATTCTATGTGATTGAAAATCAATCTGTTTTGTAAAACACATATAACATGCGTTCTGAAAAAACTTTTGTTCCTTTGATTCCTTTTGTCTCTTTTGTTCTAAAAAAAGCATTTACTTTGCCCTAAAATCCTTAGTATACTTTTCATCACAGATGGAACAGATTCCACGAGATTTTCACAGATTTTTTTTTGACTTTCAAACAAAAAGTCTGTGAAAATCTCGTGGAATCTGTTCCATCTGTGATGAAAAGTTAAAATCATAAAAAAATGAAGCATACCAAACATACGGCTTTAGCCAAACCTGCACTTGGCAATTTCGGGCGCAATGAATACGCAATCCTCGGAACGCCTTGTGGTAATATTCAAAAATTAGCTCATGCAGTAGAATCTACGCTATGTAATGCGTTCAAAACGGCGTATTTAGATGCAGATCACGCGTCGGATAAAGCGGAAAACGATGCACCACCGATTGGAATTCAATATATTGATAAAATCAAATATCATCGATTGGATTTCCAAGCCCATTGGACAAATTTTCAATTTCGTTCTTTTTTAAATGACCGTGATTTAATCCTTATCAATGGCAATCATTTTGAAGGCGCAAAGCAAATCGTCGTTTTAGACCCTAAAAAAGAAGCATCTTTAAAGAAAAAGTTGAATCGGTTAACGCATGTAACATTGTTTTTAAAATTATCGGATGGAAACGGTTATCCAAACGATTCAGCCGATTCAAGTACAGATGGGATTCCTGCCTTTTTAAAAAATCATCTTTCTAATTGGAAAGATATTCCAGTATTTAATTTGGAAGATACGGATTCGATTGCTCTTTTTTTGAAAAATCAAATTCAAAAACCTGTTTTAAATGGATTGGTTTTGGTGGGCGGCAAAAGCCAACGGATGGGGCAGGATAAAAGCAATCTCAATTATCACGGCAAACCCCAACGAGAATATGTCTGTGAATTGTTACAAAAGGTGGGCGTTACGCCTTATTTATCGTGCCGCAAAGAACAAATGGAAGATTTGGCGAAACTCGGTTATGAATTAGTGCCGGATACTTTTACAGAATTGGGTCCGTTAGGCGCGATTTTATCCGCGTTTCGGGCGCGACCGAATGATGCTTGGTTGGTGATTGCCTGTGATTTACCCTTTTTGAATGAATCGGTTTTAAATGAATTGATTCAAAATCGACGCGTTTCCGCAAACGCAACTGCCTTTTTAAATCCAACGAATGAATTTCCAGAACCATTGATAAGTATTTGGGAACCAAAGAGTTATCAAACGGCTTTATCTTTTTTTGGGCAAGGGATCAGTTGTCCGCGCAAAGTTTTAATCAATTCGGATACGCATTTGGTAACGATTTCCAACCCAAAAGCCTTGATGAATGTGAATACGCCTGATGAATTAAGGGCGGTTGGAATTAGGATTAAATGAGATTTTTTTAGGATTAAATAGGATTGATTTTTTAGGATGGATTGGATTGAGATGGTTCTTATATGGTTGCAAAAATAGGCATTAAGTTTAATGTGATCTCTGATTATCAATAAATTAAGCTTCCTTTCTATCCATTTCGTTTTGGAAACTTACGATACAATGGGTGTACGGATTTCACGGATTTCACCGATTGGTACGGATTTTTTATTTTTTTGCTTAGTACATGACAAAAAAGGTGTAGAGCGAATGGGAACACAGAGGACACGGATTTTACGAATTTACACGGATTTTTTTTGAATTTATATTGGATTTTAAGCGTAAATTCAAAAAAAATCCGTGTAAATTCGTAAAATCCGTGTCATCCGTGTTCCAATTCGTATCGTAATTTTTTTTGTCCCGTACTGAGATTTTTTTGTCTAAAACCCAACATTCGTTCCAAAAAAAATCCGTATCAATCGGTGAAATCCGTGAAATCCGTACACCCATTGTATCGTAAGTTTCCAAAACGAAAACGGCTATATACCAAATTCCCTTTAAATTCACTACTTTTGCGCAAAAATAAGAAAAATGGTCAAAATATTCCTTAAAAAAGGCAAAGAAGAATCTATTTTACGCCGCCATCCTTGGATTTTTTCGGGCGCGATTCAACGCATCGAAAGCCCGATTGAAGAAGGCGATTTGGTTGAAATCGTGGATGTCAAAGGGCAATTCCTTGCAATCGGTTATTATAGTGATGGCAGCATTGCAGTACGCGTGTTGAGTTTTGAAAAAAGAGCAATGGATGCACTGTTTTGGCAACAAAAAATAGAACGGGCTTACGTACTTAGACAAAAAATTGCACTAACTGATTCAAAATCAACGAATTGTTATCGTTTAATTCATGCAGAAGGGGATGAAATTTCGGGTTTAATT
>JBDKKX010000537.1:0-3988 GCA_039795795.1 Bacteroidota bacterium
TGCGCCGAATGGGGAAAAAATATTAGTACATATCTCGAATTTTCGCAAAGTGAAGCGAGTCGAAGATGTGATTTATGTTTTTAAAAAATTATATGAAAAAACGCCTTGTAAATTGCTGTTGATTGGGGACGGACCCGAACGACAAGGTTTAGAGGAATTATGCCGAAAAGTGGGTTTATGCCATGAAATTCGGTTTTTGGGCAAGCAGGATGCCGTAGAAGAATTGTTAGCAGTGGCGGATTTGTTTATTATTCCGTCTGAAAATGAAAGTTTTGGGTTGGCGGCATTGGAGGCGATGGCGTGTGAAGTGCCTGTGATTTCGTCGAATGCAGGTGGTTTGCCTGAAGTGAATATCCATGGACAAACGGGTTTTTTGGCAAATGTGGGCGATATTGATGCGATGGCGCGGTACGCATGGGAGATTTTGAGCGATGAAAAAACGCATAAAAAGTTTCGTCAAAACGCTTTGGCTCAGGCAAAAAAGTTTGATATTGATAAGATTCTACCGCAATATGAAGCGTATTATGAACATGTTTTGCAAGCGTGTGTTTATTGAAAAAAAAGGTATTATACAATTGATTATCAATCATTTAGACCTGTCAGGTTTTCCAAACCTGACAGGTCTAAACGATTTTAAGCGTTAATACTTATTCTTTGACCACTTTCTGTATTTTTTCTCCGATTTTAATCATGTAAACGCCAAAAGGTAGAAAATGGAAACGGATAGACACTTAATTTTTTAATTCTTAACTCATTATATATCAATAAAAATGAACAAATATCAACTAAAAAGTTGCATTGTTGGATTGCTTCTATCCAATTTGCTGTCTGCACAAGACGATTTTGGTGGGCATCCCATGGGTTTGGATTGGCAAATCTTGACATCGGATGCAGTGCGCGTGATTTATCCGAAAGGCATGGAGCCGCAAGCACAGCGAACTGCCAACCTCATTAACTACATGGAACAAAATAATAAACGTTCGGTTGGCGAGAAAAAACATCGTTTTGACTTGGTTTTGCGCAATCAAACCACGAATCCGAATGGTTATGTGTCATTAAGTCCTTTACGCAGTGAGTTTTTTTGCACACCGCCTCAGAATAATTTATTATTGGGCAGCAATGACTGGATGGATGAATTGGCGATTCACGAATATCGACATGTTTTGCAATTTGCGAATGCAAAACGGGGTTTAACGCAATGGATGTATTGGTTGCAAGGGGAATTGGCTTGGGGCGGATTTCAATATTTGAGTATTCCAGATTGGTATTTTGAGGGCGATGCAGTGGTTGCTGAAACGGCTTTGACCCATGCGGGGCGCGGACGTTCGCCTTTTTTCACCGTAGAACAACGTGCTTTAGCCTTGGCGGGCAAGAATTATACTTATATGAAGCATCGAAATCGGTCTTATAAAGATTTGTTGCCCGATTGGTATCAACTCGGTTATATGATGGTTTCCAAAACAAAACAGGATTTTGGCAATGATAGGACCGCTAAAATCTTGCATCAAGGGGCGAGTTATCGCTATTTTCCTTATCCGTTTTCAAAAGCGATGCAAAAAAATACGGGGCATTCGACGGAAAGCCTGTATCAATTGGCTTGGACTGCCAAAAAAGCGGAATGGGCGAAACAATTGCAACAAACAACGTTGATTCCGACAACGCCTGTGACCCAAAAATCGAAACATGTTATTACAAATTATGCTTACCCTCGTTTTTTGTCGGATGGTAGCATCGTCGTGCGCAAGGCGAGTTATCAAAAAACGGGCGTGCTTGTGTTGTTGAAAGACGGAAAAGAGACAGAATTGACGGATATTGGTGTGAATATTGACGAAAATTTGACGTTAGGCAATGATATTTTGGCTTGGAACGAGTTTTCTAAAGATGCTCGTTGGAGTCATAGAGATTATTCAGATATTATTATTTACAATCTCAAAACCAAACAACGGACTCGATTGACGCATCAAACGCGTTATTTTTCGCCTTCGGTGTCTCCGGATGGCACTTTATTGGCGACAATTTCGATTTCGCCGAACCAAGAAAATGAGTTTCACTTGCTTGACCCCCAAACGGGTAATTTTGTACGCAAAATCGAAAATCCTAAAAAGTTTAGTTTATCTCGGACGGCTTGGACGGCAGATAGTAAAAATATCGTTGCGATTGCGCGCAAAAATAGTCAATTCGCCTTGGTGAAATTGGATTTAACCGAAAATACCATGACGGAATTGACGCAATGGACGAGTCATACGGTGGAGTCGCCGACGGTGCAGGGACAGCGCGTGTATTTTAATGCCAGTTTTTCGGGCATTGATAATCTTTTTTATACGGATTTGAAGGGTTCAAAAGCGATTTATGCGGTTACGTCCGTTCCGATAGGCGCGTATGAACCCGATATTTCGGCGGATGGCAAAACGATTCTTTTCACGGAAGCGACCGAAATGGGGCAGGTTGTGTCGAAACAAGTTTTGAATCCTATTGATAATCAACCTATTCGCATTATTGAGCCGAAAGATATGCCTCTTTTTCAAACGGTTGCGAATCAGACGGAAGGAGGAAGCATTTTGGAAAAACCTTTGAATCAAACGTATCCGACGGCATCTTATCATGGTTTGTTAAAAGGCTTGAAACTGCATAGTTGGATGCTTTCTCCTTCGATTGCCGCGCCTGCCTTGAATTTAAATATTACAAATATTTTAAATGATGTGCAAATTGACCTTGAAGGCGGGGTGAATTTGAATGAAGGCAATAGTCCTTTTTATAATGCGTCGGTTAGCATTGCGCGATATTATCCGATTTTCACCCTCAGCGCGGGTCAAAATAAACGTCAAGCCTCTTTTTACACGATTGCGGATACTTTATCGACTCAGAAATGGGATGAAAATGTAGTGGGCGGAGCCGTTTCGATTCCCTTAAAATGGTTAAATGGCAATTTCACGACGCAGTTTAAACCAACGCTAAGTTTGAAATTGCGCAATCAAACGAACCTCATTGCAGCACATAAAGTATTGGATAACAATATTTTAGGAACGTATGATGTAGGCATTTCGTTCAGCCATTTGCGGCGCAGGGCGTTTCAAAATGTGGGGACAAGGTTGGGGATTCAAGCAGATTTGCGTTACATCCAATCTTTGAACGCCATTGGCAACGAAAAAATGGTTGCAAAAACTAAAATTTATCTACCGGGTTTGTTTGCGAACCACAATATTGAAGTGAAAGCGGGTTTTCAAAAAGCATTATTAGCCAATCGCTATCCATTTTCAGACGATTTTGAATATCCGCGCGGTTATGTTGCGCCTGTGAATGATGATTTTAAAAGTTTTGGGGTCACGTACGGCTTGCCTTTGACCTATCCGGATTGGGGTTTTTGGGGACTTGCGTATTTTCGACGCATTCGCGCCCATTTATTTTTCGATAATGGGATTGCGAACAATTATCATTTGAATCTCAAAACAAATTATCGTTCTACGGGTTATGAACTCATCTTTGACAATCAATATTTCAATTTGATACCGATTACTTTGGGTTTGCGGCACTCTTTTTTGTTGGAAACAGATCCGCGTAATCAGGGCAAAAAATCAACTTTTGGATTTTATTTGTCTGCTAATTTTTGAAAATCATACAGCTTATGCAAAAATTTATCAATCCGAACGACCCGAATAATCTTCAAACCCTTGCATGGATTGAAAGACAAACCCGTTTTTTGCTCGAAACGGAGGTTGGAACGATTTCTGTGGAAGAATTATCGTGTCATGAGGCAGGTTGTTTACATGCTACTTCGGTGATTTGTTGGGCAAATGATGCTGATATTCGTTATTTTAAAATATCTAAACCATTGGTTTTTATTAAGAAAAGAGATATTGAAGCGGCTTTAAAACAGTTTGTGCTTCAAAAGCCGTTTCATCAACATTGAAACCTTTGGAATTCGGATTAAATGGGATTTTTTTGGGATTAAATGGGATTGATTTTTTGGGATTTTTGGGATTATAATCCC
>JBDKKX010000538.1:0-3970 GCA_039795795.1 Bacteroidota bacterium
AAAACCCAGCATAAATTCCAAAAAAATCCGCGAAAATCTGTAAAATCCGCGTCCTCCGCGTTCCAATTCGCTCTACAGAAGCATTTAATCCTAATTCAAACGCCCAACACACTCGCCAAAACCCACTCGAATCCCTTTTTTCTCCGCAAAACCGCGCAAAATCACCGTATCGCCGCCTTCCAAAAAAGTCCGTTGCGTTCCATCAGGCATTAACATCGGCTTCGTCCCATTCCAAGACAATTCCAACATCGAACCATAACCCGCAGGAGTCGGCGCGCTAATCGTCCCAGATGCCATCAAATCGCCTATCCGAACCGAACAACCATTCGAGGTATGATGCGCCAATTGTTGACACATATTCCAATAAGAATACTTTGTATTAGAAACACTAAGTCGATGATTATCAAAAGATTGTGAAGATAAAGACGCTGTTAATTCAATATCATAACTGCGCCAACCCGTCGTTTCAAGATAGGGCAAAACAGCAGGTTCTTGCTTGGGAGACGGCACCCGAAATGGGTCTAACGCTTCCATCGGCACCACCCAAGCCGAAATGGTCGTTGCAAAACTTTTGCCCAAAAACGGTCCCAAAGGTTGAGATTCCCATTGTTGAATGTCTCGTGCAGACCAATCATTGAGCAAAACCATTCCAAAAATGTAATCTTCGGCTTGTTCCGCCTCAATTGTTTCACCAATTTGCGTATTTCTGCCGACGACAAATGCCGTTTCCAACTCAAAATCAACCCGTTTTGACGCGCCAAAAGTGGGTTTAGGTTCTTTCAAATGAACCACAGATTGTCCATTCGGTCGATGAATCGGCGTTCCCGAAACGATAATCGAACTCGCTCGCCCATGATACCCAATCGGAATATGTAACCAATTGGGCAACAAGGCTTTATCAGGGTCGCGAAACATCGAACCGACATTCGTTGCATGTTCTTTGCTACTGTAAAAATCCGTATAATCGCCAATATTCAAAGGTAACAATAATTGCACGTCGCGCATTTGGTGTAAAAACAAATACCGAAATTTAGAGGCACTATTCGCGCGTTTGCCCTCTGAAAAAATATCAATCAGTCGATGTCGAATCGCTTGCGTGATATTTTTCCCTAATGCGATGTAATCATTGATAGAATCTTTTCGGAAAAAACGTTTAGGCAATTTGAAATCACGGAAAAAACCGAGTTCATGGAGTGCGTCCAAATCCACGACGTATTCGCCGAGCGCGGAACAAATCGCAGGTTGAGCGCGGGCATCTTTCTTGAAAACGCCCAGCGGAAAATTGTAAATCGTGAAATCGGTATCCGTTAGTATATTCAACCAAGACATAACATATCGGGGGATTTATGAATAAAAAAAGTAAATTCGATGCAAAATGCACTTTTTTTTAAAAATAAGTGTATTTTTTTTAATTCTTTCGTTTATTTGTGCTTTTTCAACAGTCCAATCTTCCAACTTATGACCTTTCATTCCAAATTGCCTGATGTAGGCACTTCGATATTTACGGTTATGTCCGCGCTTGCGCAACAGCATGAGGCGGTCAATCTTTCGCAAGGTTTTCCAAACTTCGATTGCGATGACGCGCTCAAAGATTTGGTGCATCAATATATGTCTAAAGGGTTTAATCAGTACGCGCCGATGGCGGGCGTACCCACATTAAGAGCGAGATTAGCGGATAAAATCAAAATTTTATATGGCAAAAGTATATCCGCAGAAAACGAAATTACGATAACGGCGGGTGGCACACAAGCTCTTTTCACTGCGATTGCGGCATTTGTGCGCCCGCACGATGAGGTGATTATCATTGAACCCGCTTATGATTCTTACGCGCCGAGCATTCAATCGGTGGGCGGGAAGGTTATTCCGTACCGCATGTCACCGCCCAATTATCGAATTGATTGGAAACATTTTCAATCCTTGATAACGCCTAAAACCAGAATGATTATCCTCAATACGCCGCATAATCCGACGGGAATGACATTTAAAGATGCTGATTTTCAAGCATTAATACATTGTGTTAAAAATACAAATATTTTAATATTGAGTGATGAAGTATATGAACATTTGGTGTATGATGGGGCAAAACATTTGAGCATCATGGATTATCCAGCGTTATGGATGCGGGGTTTGGCAGTTTTTTCGTTTGGGAAAACCTTTCATGCGACGGGTTGGAAAATGGGTTATTGCGTCGCGCCCGAAGGTTTGATGCGGGAATTTCGCAAATTGCATCAATTTAATGTGTTTTCGGTGAACGCGCCGATTCAATATGCATTGGCGGATTTCTTGGAAAATGAGGCAAATTATATGCATTTGAACACATTTTATCAGCAAAAACGAGACTTTTTTGCGAAAAAAATGCAAAAAACAGCTTTTAAACCGTTGAATTGTGCGGGAACGTATTTTCAATTATATGATTATGGGCATTTGTCGGATGAGTCGGATGTCGATTTTACGCGCCGATTGACCATAGATTATGGGGTTGCGGCGATTCCTGTTTCCGCTTTTTGCACGGGCGGGTCGAACGAACGCGTTATCCGATTTTGTTTTGCGAAGACGGAAGCGGTTTTGGAAAAAGCGTGTCAGTTATTAGAAAAAATTTGATTCCATTTAAGAAACAGCTTTTTCGACGTTTTATCGATATTTTATTTGGAAAAACAATCTTTCACAATGAAAAAATTTTTTAACAAATTTGGGATATTTTTGCTTTTTGCCCATGTTTCCTTACACGCGCAAAATGCACCTTCCAAAGACATGGAGAATGAGCAGGCAGGCGGCAATCCTTCTTTATTGGATTTGCAACATAAATGCTTGTATTTGCCGTCTTTCGGCTTGAATGTAAATCATAATGCGTTTTCATTGGAACAATTGATGGTTCAAAACGAGGGTAAAAATTATATTTCGTTTAAAAATGTTTTACCCAATTTAGTTACGAACAATCAATTGAATTTTCGAGCATCGGTGCAAACGTTGGGTTTTAGCAAAGGTTTTGGCAATTGGGCAATTGGCGTAAATCACGCATTCCGCAGTTACGGCACGAGCGAATTCAACGATAAAATGTTGGAAGTCCTTGGCAAGGGCAATGCGCATTTGATAGGACAAACCGTTGATATTCAAGGAAATATGTATGCAGCAGCTTATTCAGAACTGGGTCTTGCCGCGACTTATCAAGTGCAGTCGCATTGGATAATTGGTGCAAGACTTAAAATTTTGAATGGCATGAGTGGTATTTTCGCCACAGGCAAAGGAACGCTTTTAACCGATACAGCCCGTTATGAATTGAAAATGAATAACAATTACATTGTGAAAAATTATGGTATGACGGAAGCGATGTCTTTGACGAGTCGAATGTTTTCTGGGAATATTGGTTTTGCCCTTGATTTGGGCGCGACTTACACGGATGAACGGATGACGGTTTCGATAGGCATCGAAGATTTAGGCAGCATCGGCTGGAAAAAAAATATTAGCGGTTTCTTGGTGAATGGCAATGCGACGTATTCGGGTTTGAAAACCAATGATTTTTTTAAATTTGACTCGTTGAGCAGTGATTTTTTCAGGGATACGTTGAAAAAAGTGCTGAATATTGTCAATAACAATGCTTCTGCAAACGAAATTTTACCCGTCCGCTTCACTGCGAGCGTTTTTTATCGGCTGCAAAATGGTTATGAAATAGGCAGTAATGTGTTTTTGGACGCGCTGCATGGCGTGAATAATTATGCCATTTCAATCATTGGTACGAAACAGATTATGCCGAATTGGAAAATTGGATTGCGTTACACGATGCGCAATAATACGTTTGATAATATTGGTTTACAGACTGTTATAGATTTGAAACAATTTCATATTTATGGTTCGACGGATAATATTTTAACTGTGTTGAATCCGTTTGGGGCAAAACAGGCGGCAGCGCGCATTGGCGTAAATGTTTTGTTTTAATAAAACACGTTGGAATTAGGATTAAATGGGATTTTTT
>JBDKKX010000539.1:0-3967 GCA_039795795.1 Bacteroidota bacterium
CTTGCAAAACGCGCAAATCCCAATTGTTATACCAAGGACTCAACAAACCATATTTTTCCACCACACTTCCACGATTGGCATTCAAATAATCATCTTGTGCAATATATGCCTTGAACGCTGCTTTTTTCGCAGTTTGCGCTGCTGCGTCGCCACCAAATTTCATTTGGTCAACCTGCGCATCTGTCGGAATATACATTAAGTCATTGTTGCCAGAACCATCATTATTCAAGTCGCCCGAATAGGTGTAACTAAAACGACCGCCTTTAACATATTGAAAAAAAGCAGAAACCGTTGTTGCCATGTTGCCGTACTTCCATTTTTTAGAACCTGCACCAATCAAACGATGTAAATTCCCATAAACAGACGGCGCAGCAACCGCTTCATTCACATGCCCATAAGCAGGATTGCGGTCGTAAGCATCCGAAGAAATCTCCGCTTCAATCGAACTCGCGTCGTAAGACAAGCCAAAATTGTAACCAAATTGCAGATACATGCCATTTTTCCAATTCTTTTTCAACTCCAAAGTGAAATTCGTGGCACTCCCGACATTCGTATTGGTGAAAACATAAGCATTTGTCGCGCCGCCGAAAACCGTTGCGCGGTCCCCTGCGCCGTAAATTTTGCGCGCATCGCCAGGCGCATTCAAGGTCGCAGTCGGCAATTTCAAACCATAATTGCGCACCATCATGCCATTAATGTCTTTCGTGTAAATCAAATCCGCCGAAAAGAACCAATTATCAGGCAATTTCATGTCATAACCGAGGTTGGAACGCCAAACTTGCGGGTATTGGAAATTCGGACTGGTGATACAATAGAAGAAAAAATTCGGATTCGCCACCTGATTGCTGATCCACACAAACGGAAAACGACCCGTAAATAAGCCACTTCCACCGCGCACTTGCATCGAACGATCGCCGTTCACATCATAATTAAATCCAACGCGAGGCGAAAATAGCGGAGTCGTTGTCGGCAAAACCGTGTGGTCTAATTTGATAGGCGTACCCGTTTCATTATAGTATTGAATGGTTGGGTCATAACAACATTCTTTTGCTAATTTTTCCCGAATTTTATCTACTGTATTGAAATACATCGGTTTATCCATACGCAAACCTGCTGTTATGGTCAAGTTTTTAGCAGCTTGCCACTCGTCTTGAAGGTAAACGGCTACTTGTCCTAAGTTTGTGTAAGACCAATTCCAATCATTTATTTTATTATTTTGAGCTTTTGTCCGTGCTGCGGTGACCTCTGCTGCAAAACCAGCACTCCGTGCAACGGTATCCAAAAACGCTTGAACCGAAGGATAATCTCCAAAGGTGCCACCATACGCATTTAAATTAAACGCATTATCAAATTCAAATTTTTCATACGAAACCCCTGCGGTTAAGGTATGATTTTTTAAATAAATATTAAAATTATTTGTAAATTGTAAAACCCTTTGATTTAAATTATTATAAATAGAAAAAGGTTCATGTCCCGCGATGATGTAACGACTTCCATCTTTTTGAATGCTGACTACAGGAAATGCTGCTGAAAAAGGGTCACGCGTATCTGTAAATTTCGTATAACCGACTTGCAATTTATTGGAAAAGCGATTGCCAAAAATAGATTTTAATTCCACAATTGCAGAATTTAATTTGTTATTAATACGGTATCCCGAATTATAAAATTGCAATGTTGTAAAATCGGGTCCTCGACGACCAATTGCTGCAGGATGTGCAGGTTTATCTTTGGAAGCATCTAAGAAATTGTAAGTTGCGGTCAGTTTATGATTATCACTAATATTCCAATCTAATTTTGCAATTCCTTTTGTATTAGCGGTTTTGTGAGTGTAACCTTCGTAAACACCCGTTTCATAACCAAATTTATTTTTCAAAGCGGTCGAGACAGCATCTAAATCCGTTGCCGCAACCCGTGAAATGCCTTCGCCCGTCGTACCGCGAAATGCTTTGAACGCAGAACCTAAATCACTGCGTCTTTCTATTTCAAGGTTCGTGAAAAAGAACAATTTGTTTTGAACCAACGCGCCCCCCAGACTAAATCCCGTTTGAGTTTGCGACAAATCCGCCCGAGTAAATTTTTGACCGTTGACAGTTCCCCCTGTCATATCTTGATTGCGGGAAAAGCTAAAAGCAGTTCCTTTCAACTGATTGGTGCCCGATTTGGTCACGGCATTGACCGACGCGCCCAAAACCCGCTTGCGTCACATCATAAGGCGCAAGCGCGACTTGAATTTGTTCAATCGCGTCCAAAGAAACAGGTTGTGCATCGGATTGTCCGCCAGGAGTCGCCGCATCCAAGCCAAACGGATTGTTGAAAATGCTGCCATCCAAAGAAAAATTATTAAATTGATCATTTCTGCCGCCGAACGAATTGCCATCCGAAGAGGGAGTCAATCGCGTATAATCCGCCGCCGAACGACTAATCGTCGGCAAAGTGCGTAATTGTTCGTTAGAAATGTTGGAAGTTGCCCCCGTGCGTTTATTGTTAATCGGCGAATTTGCGTTCGCGCTGATTTCCACACCTGTCAATTCGACCGTTCCATCGGTCAAAGTGACATCCACAGGCGTTTTTTGACCTAAATTGAGATAAATATCTTCAATTTTCGCCTCTTTCGAGCCGACGGACGAAACGGTAACGCTATAGGGACCGCCCACTCGTGCATTTGGGATAATGTACTGACCGTCATCATTTGTGACCGTCGCGTATTGCGAACCAGAAGGAACGTGCACTGCGACAACTTTTGCGCCAGGCATCATGCCGCCCTTCGCATCAGCGACACGTCCTGTCAAAGTTGCCGTCGTGACTTGCGCTGTTAAAACCACACTTGTCAGCATTGCAAGAAACAAACTGCTGAACAGAACTAAATAATTAGGTTTCATTCGAAAAATGTTGAGTTAAAACAAATAAAGTTAAATTTATATTCAAAAAATTTACGGTGCAAAAAGCAAAACGCATTTGCCGAAGTCGGTAAATGCGTTTTGGGTGTTACCCAAAGTCAAATTGCAATTTTTTATTATGATAAAATTATTCATACGTTGATTTTATGGATGCTTGTTTGTAAGATTTACCTTAAATTTGCGCGGCAAAGATACACAAGGAATTCAAAATTGCAAATTTTTGTGTATTAATTTTCTTATAGTTCCAATTTTAAAACAAAAAATATATAAAATGAACAATAATGTTTTTAATTTTTTTCTTCCAATAATATATGTTTTATTATTAATTGGTTGTAATAACCCGCCAGCAGTACCTTCCATCGAATTGAATTGGAATATGCTCAAAAAAACCCAATTTATCAAAAAAGAGATGGCAGGCAACCCAAAACCAGTGGATTTTCCGATTTTTCCGACCGAAATGAAGGCTTTAGAAGGCAAACTCGTGCGGATGACAGGTTATGTGATACCCATTGAGGAGACAGGAGATGATGCCGTTTTGGTATTATCCGCGTTTCCGTATAGCAATTGTTTTTTTTGTGGTGGGGCGGGTGCAGAGACAATCATGGACATTCGATTAAAAACAAAAACAACAAAGCGTTTTAAAAAAGATGAAACGTTGACGTTTCGGGGAAAATTGAAATTAAATGATTCTGATTTAATGTTTTTTAATTATATTCTGGAAAATGCAGAACTGCTGTAGCTGTCGCAAAAGAAAAAATCACAAAATATGATTCGGTTGTGATATGAATGGATGTACGGATTTCGCCGATTTCACGGATGGGTACGGATTTTTCTTGTCCTTCCGTAGGAATCTGAGTTTCCTACGGAAGGACAAGAAAAAATCCGTACCCATCCGTGAAATCCGTAAAATCCGTACATCCATTCGTATCAAAATCGAATCCTATTGGGTCTAAAAATTAAATTTTACTCTTTTGAGACAGCCACCAGATGACATAAGGTACATATATTTTTTAAATAATTAAAAATCAATAGTTAAAAATCATATATGTTATATATTTCTATGTGTCCAA
>JBDKKX010000540.1:0-3954 GCA_039795795.1 Bacteroidota bacterium
TTTTTTTATAGAAATTTCGTTACCTATAAAGGTTAAACTTCATTTAAATATTGAAAAAAAAGCAAGTTTAAATGGTAAAAAATGGAGCTTCCCGCACGCATCATGGAAGATTGTCTTATATTTGTATTCAAATCTTCCTATGGAAACTAAAACTACAAAGAGTTGCTGTCACAAAAGGTAGTTCTATTGGGGTTATAATCTCACAATAAATGGTTATATTGGATGGAGCAAAAAAACAATCTCGTAAATAATTCTACCATTGTCGCTGATGAAGTACACATTGGAGATATTATCATCAATCGTTATGATACTCAAAATTCAGTATTAAATTTGGTTATTTTTACGATAACAAAACTTGATATTAATAAATTGCATGGATGTAAAATAAAAGAGTTTCATAGCAAATTATCCTCTCTCGATGTTACCAAAAATGATAATTACGATAGAGCCTTTGAGCAGTTAAAAGAAAAGGATTTTTGCGCGAAGGAGGTACAACATCACTATGGTGTATGCCCGTCCGAATGGAAACCCTTTTGCTCAGACGGGGAGCACGCAAATACCATGAATATTCAAGAATTGATAAAGAATATTTTTAAAAATCGAATTTCAATAAATCTAATTTATATTCATAATACAAGTCAATGGGATGAGTTAAAACAATCCATTAGTCATAATCAATTTATGCCTCATAAAGCCGTTTTCATTTTTGACTCGGTTGCACTCCTGCATCCAACTTACAGAGCATTATTTAATAGAATTTATCCCACTCTTTTTGGAGGAGTTATCGCTTTGACGTATTGGAATCTGCCGAATGATGCACAGCAATATTTGAGGGTCATCGTTCGAGAAGCGGCGGAACCTTGGCATGATGGGCGAAAAATACCAACTCAATATTTTTATTTGCATTTGGGGGATGAATATCTTTTTGAAAAGATGCTCTTGACGACGACACATGCGTTGAGTTACAATACAGATGTTAAACCAGAAGCGATGAAATTTAATCCCGACAATAAAAAAGGTAAAAATATTCCTAAAAAACCAGGTTTTTAGCGTTGTGCAGGTTGCGAAAAAAATGAATTTTTTTTTTAATCAAACAAAAAGCAAAATAATATTTGCTGATTTGCCTCAAATCGTATGAAATATTTCATTTGCTGAAAATTAATAAAAAAAAGCAGCGGATTCCTAAAAAAATACGTAATTTGTACCAAATCAAGCAAATCCGTTGGTGACTATTTACCAAAACTTTAAATTATGATAATATCATTCTATTCTTTCAAAGGTGGCGTGGGACGCACTCAATTATTGGCAAATGTAGCTGCCTGCCTTTGTCATGAGTTCCACAAACGAGTCCTGCTTATTGATTGGGATTTGGAGGCTCCTGGATTGCGTTATTTTTTCCAAGAAAAGATTCAAATAGAACCGAATAAGGATGGTTTGCTCGACTTGCTGGGCGAATACATACAGTATATGAAGACCCGTGATACGAACCCTGAAACGGCTAAAATCCCGACTTTCAATGAAAAACATATTCAATCTTGTTATAATTCGGCACCACAAGGTTGTATAGACTTGGTTTTGGCGGGCAAAAAAGAGGATTATTATGAGCGATTACATGCGTTCGACTGGGACGAATTTTCCGAAAAATATGATGGTAAAAATTATATCGAATGGTTAAAAGAGGATTTGCAAAGTAGATATGATTATATTTTGATAGATAGTCGCACGGGGAGAACGACTTATGGTGGGATTGTGAATATTCAAATGGCGGCGGTCAGTGTTTTGGTGATGGCTCCGAGTGGACAAAATTATGAAGGTTGTTTAGACGTGATGCACGCGATTGAACGGTCGGATTATGCGACGAGTGCGTATCGGGCGCATCCTTTAATGATGCCTATTTTGTCTCGCGTGGATGTGACGGTGACGGATAAAGTGAATCTTTGGACGGATAAATTTGAAAATACTTTTGCCCCTTATTATCAACGATTGTTAGATGCGGCGGGCGATGAGGTGAAAGTACAAGCTGCCAATTACATTAATAGTACTTTCATTCCTTATAATAAGGAGATTGCATTTGGCGAAAATGTTCTTTTTCCGATTTCCAAAGAGCCTCATATAGAAGGTTTTGAAACCAAAATCAGAAATATTATTGGCATTCTTCAAAATGTAAAACAGCCTGCGCAACGACAACCTTTTCGAGCTCCTAACCTCCGATATACCAATAGTTTATTGAATGATAATCTAATACGCATTAGTGATAGATATTATTCGATTGACAACGATTTCAAAAATAATATTTTATTCATCCACATAGAAACCCTTTCAACCCAACAATATGCAATAAATATTACTTTAAAAAATCATTCGATTTATGCCGAACTGTTGGAAAAAGACGTAGAAACGACGATTCCAATCGGGAATTCTGATCAGACGAATCCTTTACAAGATGCTTTTAACCAATATCAACAAGGGATTTCGCATGCCAAAACAGCGACGCTTTATGAAGCAGAATCGGCATTAGTGCGTCAATTATTAGCCATTTTCCGAGGAGGCGATATTGAAATGGTTTGTCAAGATTTTGTTCAAATTGTTGAAAATCAACGCATTAAAGATTTGATTATTGTTATTGCGTCGGATAAGACGGCTTTATTAGATTTGCCTTTTGAACGCATTTTGCCTTCTTTTTTGACGGATAAAACGCAATTATCTCATCCTGCGTTTGGAATCGTGCGCTCCAAAGCAACTTCGGCGGCACATTTTATTCTGCCCAAACCTACTTCTAATCCTTCGGCGACGTTGAAAGTGCTTTTTATGGTGGTTTTGCCCGACGATTTGAAAACACGGATGTCTAATTCAGATGCCATTGCATTCGACGCCGCGCAACAAGAATGGATTGTTGCGATGGAAGCCATTCATGCGGATAAATCGAATTGTTGGATAGAATTTTTATATCTTGCGTCGTTGCAGGAGATAGATGCTGCTTTGCGTTCGCGGGCGCATGACGTGGTGCATTTGAGTACGTATGCGGTCTATTCGGAACCGCAACAAACTACTTTATTAAGTTTGGAGGATTCGCAAGGCGAGCCTGTTCTGGTTTCGGCGGAAACTTTCGGGAAAGTGTTAATGAATCATAATTCGATTCAATTATTGGTTTTAAACGTTTTTGAACCGTTTCCGATTCCGCTTGGGGCGCAATTGGAAGGTCAAATTGCAACGTATGTCCGAAGTGTCGTAACGGTTCGCCTCACGAATCGGGTAGAAGCGATTTTACCATTTACCACTGCTTTTTATGGTTCGCTTGCCAATGGCTCGACTTTAACGGCTGCGCTTCATCAAGTACAGCGGTTGGTGCGGGAGAATCCGCAAAAAACGCCGATTTCGGGAGGCGAAAATGGCGCATTACCTATAACCGTTTATTATAATGAGTGGCTGTCGCCCTTCGTCCATATAGAGGCTCCTAAAAACCCAACTATTTTGTATCCCATTGCAGGATTTGTTCCAACAAAGCATACACGGCTTATTGGACGCGGTTTTATTGGCAGAAAACAGTATTTGATTCAAATGCAACAAGCTTTTCGAGCCGATCAACCGGTTTGCCTTTATGGATTAGGCGGTTTGGGCAAAACGACTTTGGCAGAAGCCTTTGCGTACCAATATGCGTTGCAGGAAAAAGCGGAGATGCTTATTTTCAGAGAGCCGATAAGGGCGAACCATATATTAGAGGTGTTGAGCAAAAAATGGGCAGAAATCCAGCCGATGCCAGAGTCTTTGGAACAGTTTATGAAAATGCAGCAACCGCCGCCTTTGGAAAAATTGAAAACGCTGATTCAGAATTATCCTCGAAATGCTAAATTGGTGCTTTTATTTGACAATTTGGAACTCGTGCAACCCAATGTAACATATTCAAATCCAACTTTGAAAGCATTTTTAACCTATTTGTGTGCGCATGCACCTGAA
>JBDKKX010000541.1:0-3952 GCA_039795795.1 Bacteroidota bacterium
ATTTTACGATATTTTTACGAATTTCAAACCTAAAAAAATCCTAAAAATCAATCCCAATTAATCCCAAAAAAAATCCCATTTAATCCTAATTCCAGCTCCCAATGTTTTATAAAAATACGTTAAAATTTCACTTTTCTTGCCTTTTATTTTGAAAAAGCGTATCTTTGTAGGATTAAAATAGCGTTCTGGCGCAATTTTAATACCATCTAAAAAAACAAACACCGTGATTCGAAGATTATGACCATCACAATTTATCCTCCAATAGCGATGAATGAACGCGGCAGGCGTGCCATGAATCAAGATTCGATTTTTCCTGTCAAACCAAAGGTTTCAGATACTTTATTTATGGTCTGCGACGGGGTGGGGGGTATGGCGCATGGCGAAGATGCAAGCCGTATTATTTGTCAATCCTTTGCACAATCTTTTGAAAATCAATCTTTTTCAGATTCAAATTTCATTGCATCCGCGCTCCTCAAAGCGGAAAAGGCTTTAAATGAGTATGCACAAGTATCCCTGTCGCCGAAAGGCGTAGCAACGACTTTGACTTTGCTGCACTTGCACCAAAAAGGCGCGACGGTGGCGCATATTGGCGACAGCCGTGTGTATCAATTCCGAAAAAATGCGATTGTTTTCCAAACCAAAGACCATTCTTGGGTCAATGAATTGGTTGCAGGCGGCGTTATCACGCCTGAACAGGCGCGCACGCATCCGCAACGCAATGTGATTGCACGGGCGATTCAAGCGGGTAAACCTGCTAAAGCCGATGTAGTGCTTTTAGAAGATGTGTTGCCAAATGATTATTTTTTCTTATGCTCGGATGGTATTTTGGAACACCTCGTTGATAATCAATTAATTGCGTTATTAAATAGTGATTTGACGGATTTGGAAAAGATGAATGAAATTTTTAAAATCTGTCAAGAAAATTCTAAAGATAATTTTTCTTGTTGTCTGGTACATATCCAGTCGGTGGACAAAAATAGGGAAAAGGAAATGGTGCAAGTTCAGACGCTTACTTCAACAAAAGTGCCGCCACAATCGGCTCAGCGCGGTAAAGGATTTTGGGTATTGATGATTTCAATGTTGGTGATAGGCGCGGGCATTTTGTGCTACGTGCTTTTGAAAGGTTAAAGCGGAAACTACTGGATAATAACATTTTTTTATTCATGTCAATCGCCATAAAAATACTTAAAAAAATGAATCAAGAAGAATTTAGGAATCGGTATCGCTTCGACCCCAATCGGGATTATATTGGCGGCGGTGGTTTTGGCAAAGTTTATCGGGCTTACGATTTTGCCAAACGGCATTATGTGGCTATTAAAGTCAGCGAAGTGAAGCAGGAATGGAAACATTTTACCCTGCAACGGGAAGTCGAAATTGTGAATAAAATGCCGTTGCATCAAAATGTGGCGCGGTATGACAGTTGCCACCGTTTTAATATGGGCATGGTGGGCACGATGGATTTTGCGGTGTTGAAATATTATGAAAATGGCAATCTCGAAAAATTTTTACAAAATCATTTGTTGTCCGACCTCGAAACGGAACAAATGATTCGTGGGATTTTAGAAGGCGTGTTGTTTTTGCATAAAAATCACATCATTCATCGGGATTTGAAATCTCAAAATATCCTCATAGACCGCGAAGATGGGATTTGGGTGCCGAAAATTACGGATTTTGGTTTGAGCCGACAAGTCACGCAAGATTCGACGGGGACGAATTCAGTGGTTGGGATTTCGTTTGCGTATGCCGCGCCAGAGCAGATTCAAAATCGACCGATTCAACAAAATGTCGATTTATGGGCGGCGGGCGTGATTATTTATCGGATAATTTCGGGCGAATTGCCATTCAAATCGGGCGATAAAACCGAAGACCGCGAAAATACGCAATCTCAAATGGAATTGTGTCGAAAAATTACGCATGGCGAATTGCCAGAAAAATTAAAATCGTTGCCCGAACCGTATAAAACATTGATTTACAAATGTTTAGTTGTGGACGTGAAAAAACGGGCGCAAAGGGCAGATGATTTATTGCAATTTTTAGACACCTATATACCGCCGTCTCAATCTGCGCCGCAGGAAATGCCTTTCGTGGACGCGCCCATGTCTTCGGAACCGACGTTGCTTTGGACGGGCGATACGGAGCATTCGTTTGACCCGTCGCATTCAAAAGTGGAGAGTGAAGTTGCAAAAACGCTTCTTGAAGCCAATTCACTCCCAAAAGCGGCTCCCACTGCCGAACCAGTAACGGTTTTAAAAGAGTCTTTGGAGGAAAAACCAACCGTTTTCAAACCCGAGGTAGGCGAACCGACGGTTTTGAAAGATTATTCAGCAGATACACCGACGGTTTTAAAAGAGTCTCTGGAGGAAAAACCAACCGTTTTCAAACCCGAGGTAGGCGAACCGACGGTTTTGAAAGATTATTCGGCAGATGCACCAACGGTTTTAAAAGTGCCTTTGGAGGAGCAACCAACGGTTATTTTGCCGAATAAATCAGCTCAAAAAGCCGATGATTCAAAATTATCATCGGCATCAACCGTGGATACAGGCGCAACCCGAATCGGGTCTGCCACACCCAAACTTGACGAAGAACAAGATGATTTCAAAAAACAATTGAAATTATGGGGTAAAATTGCAGGGGTTGTTTGCTTGTGCGGGCTTATTTTTGGTTATTGCATGGGGCAACGAAATCGGTCAACGGTCGCGACTACCGCGCTTGTGACGGATACTGTTCGCGCACAAAAAGTGGATTCATCCACAATTACAGTTGCACCGATTTTAGATACGATTGCGGCAAGCCCTGTTGCTGTTGCACCTGTGCCTACCACAATCACTCCCACAACACCCGTAACGCCGACAACCGCTAAAAAGCCCGTTCCTGCTAAAAAAGTACCTACTGCCTCATCCTCCGCGCCTGTGGTGAAGGACGATTGGCTTAAACCTGCATCCGCGCCCGTACCCGCGCCTGCAAAACCTGCAATCCCAGAATTACCCCAACCAGTGGTTGCTAAAACAGAACAAAAACCGATTTTAGCACCGAGTTTGGATAATATGAGCGATTTTACGGGAGAAAATAGCGTGATTAACAAGCATTTAAATAAAATAAATTGTGGTAATTATTCCGTTTCGTTTCTAATTCGGGCAAATGGAACGGTGGATGAACCCAAATTTATGAAAGGCGATAAAAAATGTGAACAAAAGATTTTGGCACAAATTCAAAGTATGCCAAAATTGCCCATACCTAAATATGACGGGAAAATTGCAGAATTTAAATATTTTTTTACGAAATTGTGATACGAATGGATGTACGGATTTCACCGATTTCACGGATTCATACGGATTTTTTGGACAAAAAATCCGTACGAATCCGTGAAATCGGTGAAATCCGTACATCCATTCGTATCACAACCGAATCCTATTTTGTGATTTTTTATTTTGAGACAGCCACATCGTATCGCCAGTTTCCAAAGCAGCCATAAATTTTTCCAATAATCCACTTATCGCTCCCCAAAAAGTTGTCATTTTGTCATGTCAAACCAACCCAAATCCGCCATTTTGCGCATTTTAACCGCCTTTTTTTGCCAAAAACGTTCATTTTGTCACTTTTAAGGGTCATGGCACAGGGTTTGAACTTTGCACTTCAACTTTCGGAATCTACATTTGGCATCCGAAAAAAACTTAATTTGTTTCATCTAACTTAAAGATACGCATCCGAAATGGGAAAGATTATCGGCATTGACTTGGGCACGACCAATTCTTGCGTTGCCGTCATGGAAGGCAACGAACCTACTGTCATCGCGAACGACGAAGGCGGCAGAACCACGCCCTCTATTGTGGCTTTCATGAATAACGGCGAACGTAAAATCGGTGCACCCGCGAAACGTCAAGCCATTACGAATCCCACGAAAACAATCGCTTCAATTAAGCGGTTTATGGGACATCGCTTCTCGGAAGTGGCG
>JBDKKX010000542.1:0-3945 GCA_039795795.1 Bacteroidota bacterium
AAAACGTTGGTCGTCGGTTTACTATTTCCGTATGAAAGTTACTTAATTCGGAGTGAATACGAAGTGGAAAAGCGATTTATCGATATTTTTTTGGAACGCATCCCGCAAGTGAGTATTAAACAAGAGATAGTGATTGAATTAAAATATATTAAAAAGGAAAATGCGGACAAGTGGTTGGACAAAGAGGGCAAAATCGTGGACGCGCCTACGCCTGTGAAGCCCGTCAAAATCCCCAAAGCAGGTGCGAAACCGCGTAAAACCAAAGTCGTTCCGCCGCCTGCGCCACTTCCTGTTCCTGTAAAACCGTTGTTGGACGATGTTATCGAAAAAGCAACGATTCAACTTTCGGAGTACATGCAATTGAAAAGGTTCCAAAGAGGCGATGTTTTAGGATTTGCTTTGGTGTATGTGGGCAATGAGTGTCGAAAAATTTTGCAAGCTCCATTGGAAAAGGCATGAAGGAGGCATTTTTTGTCCAAGCCGCAAAGCCTACTTCCGTCCGATTTCAAAAAAGATTTTGATTATAGTTTCAAACCCGTTATATTTGTGTCTGAATATCAAACCCAATTCCCTTTTATGGTCGAAATCAAAAAAAATATTTCAAAAGAAATTCTTATACAACAAATTGCAAGCGAAATTCATGAAATTCCATTGATTTACTTGCAAACGCTCTACGGTTTGGTGCATACGTTTAAAGAAAATATCTTAGCGATTCCACCACAACCGCCTCCTATGGTGTCCCCACCGGTAGAGGAAGCTTTGGATTGGGATCTGTTATTGAAAGAGATTTATTTAAATCGTCAAAAAAATAACGCGGGATTGCTATGGCAAATGACTTGACCCTGGTTACGAATAATACAAAAGATTATAATCAAATTTCGGGTTTATCATTGGACAATTGGACACTTAAAGTCGATTAATGGATATGCCGAAATTCAAAAAATTCAGATGCTTGTTTCTGAGTTCGAGGGAAAGCGGCTCCCCTTTTCAAATAGTTCGGGAAAATAAAAAATTTTCCCGAACTATTTGAAAGGAACCCGTGATAGGCTGCTGTGGGGAGTGGATAGCCCAAAGCAGAGCGCATTGAAAACGCTTTTGCGATTTTCCTCGAAAAGCCCTATCTTTGCCTTCTAAATCACGAAAGTCATGCTAAAAATACCTTATGGACTGGCGGATTACCGCGAACTCCGCACCGATAAATGCTTCTATGTCGATAGAACTCATTATCTGGAACAATTAGAAACCTACGCCGCCCGATATACGATGTTTTTACGCCCGCGCCGATTTGGGAAATCGTTGTTTATCAGCTTGTTGGAACATTATTATGATGTCCAAAAAGCGGGAGATTTCCCTCTTTTATTTGGCGATTTGCACGTAGGGCGAAATCCTACGCCGTTGGCAAATCAATTTTTAATCCTTCGATTCGATTTTAGCGGCATTGAAACCCAAGAGGTCAAACGCGTGCATGAATCTTTTTTGCTCAAAGTCAAAGATGGTTTTCGTGCTTTTATGAGTCGGTATCCCGCTTCTTTTACGCTGGAACAACAAACGACGATTTTAAGCCATTCCTTAGCCTCGAGTGTTGCAGTCGATTTTTTTGGTTTTTATGCCAATAATCGGATTCAACCTTCGATTTATGTCCTAATTGATGAATATGACCAATTCACAAATGAATTATTATCATTTCATTTTGCCGATTTTCAAGTGATTGTTTCTCAAAATGGGTATGTACGCAAATTTTATGAGGTTTTGAAAGAAGCCGCGATGAAAGGTCACATGAGTCGGCTGTTTATGACGGGCGTTGCGCCCGTGACCGTCGATAGTATGACGAGCGGTTTCAATATTGTAACGGATATTTCCTTACGGAGCCGTTTTCATAATCTGATGGGCTTTACCGAGTTGGAAGTAACCGATTTGCTTCAAAAATTAGAAATGCCCGAACTCGAAATCCCTTCCACTGTAGCCGATTTGCGGCAATGGTATGACGGCTATCGTTTCGATGCCCAAATTTCTCAACATTTATATAATCCCGAGATGGTTTTGTATTTTGCGGATTATTACCAAAGTGAAGGACGTTATCCTTCGGAAATGTTGACGACCAATATTGCGACGGATTACAAAAAAATTGCTCACATTTTTCGGGTTGGGGGCAATGAGTCCATTGCGTTAGCGCATTTAAATCATTTGTTGGAAACGGGCGAAGTCACCAGTTATTTGACGAAAAAATTTAATATTGAATTAGGATTTGGGATTGCCGATATTTGGAGTATGCTCTTTTATTTAGGAATGACGACGGTAAAAGCGGTGTTGGGAAACGATTGGACGTTCCAAATGCCGAATTATGTGATTAAAAAATTGTATTATGATTATTTTATAGCGTTGCAATTGGGGAGGGATTACAATCAATTGACCCATCTCATCCGCGACGCGATTCGGAAATTGGTTTTTCAAGGGCAAATCGAAGATTTTGCAAAATGCGTCGAACAAGCCTTAGAAAAAGCGCATTCCAATCGAGATAATGTGGGTTATAATGAAAAACACCTTAAAACGTTGGTCGTCGGTTTACTATTTCCGTATGAAAGTTACTTAATTCGAAGTGAATATGAAGTGGAAAAGCGATTTATCGATATTTTTTTGGAACGCATCCCGCAAGTGAGTATTAAACAAGAGATAGTGATTGAATTAAAATATATTAAAAAGGAAAATGCAGACAAATGGTTGGACAAAGACGGCAAAATCGTGGACGCGCCCGCGCCTGTAAAGCCTGTCAAAACCCCGAAAGCAGGTGCGAAACCGCGTAAAACCAAAGCCGTTTTGCCGCTTGCGCCGCTTCCCGTTCCTGTAAAACCATTGTTGGAAGATGTGGTGGAAAAAGCAACGATTCAACTTTCGGAATATATGCAATTGAAACGTTTTCAAAGAGGCGATGTTTTAGGATTTGCTTTAGTGTATGTGGGCAATGAGTGCCGAAAAATATTGCAATATCCGTTGTAAAAGAAATGAAGCAGGCATTTTGACCCAGTCACAAAGCAGGGCAGCAGGGCGCATTGAAAACGCTTTTGCGATTTTCCTCGAAAAGCCCTATCTTTGCCTTCTAAATCACGAAAGTCATGCTAAAAATACCTTATGGACGCGCTGCGTTCGATGCCTTACGCCGCGACCAATGTTTCTACATTGATCGAACGAATTATATCGAATTGTTGGAAACCTACGCTTCAGTCTATACGATGTTCCTACGCCCGCGCCGATTTGGGAAATCGTTGTTTATCAGCTTGTTGGAACATTATTATGATGTCCAAAAAGCAGGAGATTTCCCTCTTTTATTTGGCGATTTGCACGTTGGGCGAAATCCTACGCCGTTGGCAAATCAATTTTTAATCCTTCGATTCGATTTTAGCGGCATTGAAACGAATAATGTTCGATTGGTTCATGATGCTTTCTTGAAAAAAGTAAAATCGGGGATTCGAGATTTTATGGCGCGTTATGATACTTTTTTTACCGACGGCGAACGAACGAATATTGACCTCCAAACGACCGCAGCCAGTGTTGGTATTGAGTTTTTCGATATTTTTAATGCCAAAAAATTGAAAACCAAAATTTATTTGTTCATTGATGAATATGATCAATTTACAAACGAATTATTATCATTTCATTTTGCCGATTTTCAAGAGATTGTTTCTCAAAATGGGTATGTACGCAAATTTTATGAGGTTTTGAAAGAAGCCGCGATGAAAGGTTTCATCAGTCGGCTGTTTATGACGGGCATTGCGCCCGTGACCGTCGATAGCATGACGAGTGGCTTTAATATTGTGACGGATATTTCCTTACAACCGATGTTTCACAATTTGATGGGTTTCACGGAGTTCGAAGTCACCGATTTACTTCGACAATTAGAAATGCCTGCGGCTCAAATTCCTGAAACCGTTGCGGATTTGCGCGAATGGT
>JBDKKX010000543.1:0-3943 GCA_039795795.1 Bacteroidota bacterium
AATTTGCGCAAAGCTAATTCTTTTTTGGAGTTTTTCCTTTTTTTAAAGGAATTCAATTCTATTTTGGAGTACAAAATTGTATGAAAGGATATGAAATTGTATAAAAAAAGCAGCTATTGTTACAATAAATGGAGAACACAATCCATTTTCTTCTTTAAGTTGTGCCGCCGCAATCAACAGAACATCATTTGAACTATCAATATTTTCTAATGTGATATTTTCTTTCAATCTTGCAGAAGGTTCTCTCGGCGTTGGAGGTCGTTTCAGTTTCAATGCTGGATTATCCACAAACAAACCTTTTAGTTCCACCCGTTTACCTGAAACATGCACATAATCCGGATAACCTTCCCGTTGTCCAATACTGCTTGGTGCTTTTTGAAGACCAATATTATTTAACTTTATTTGATTCATTTCTGTCGTCGCAAGTAATTGAATTTGAGGTAAAATGCCGTCTAACAATGTATTAACAATTACTGCAATTTGACTTGGTTCAAACCCTTCTAACGCTTGGTCTGGAATGCTCAACCAATCTATTTTCATACCTATTAATGGTTTCAAGGTCGTTCTTAAAAGGGAGATTTCTACTTGGGTTATATTAAGCATAATTATAAGGCAGCAATTTGTTTATTAATAATTTTTCTGCAATGATTAAAATTGCGCCAAGCATTTTCCGCTAAATTCAGCAATTGAACATTCATTTCGCTTCTTTCTTCAAGACTTGGAATTGTCACGGGGATTTGAGCTAAATTTTCTGCACTGATTCGCGGGCGCGTACCACCGCTACCCGTTGGTAAAAGGTTTAAAAAAGTAGGCGATTTAAGATAACTCCACCAAAAATACACTAAATTATCATTTGGGATAATATGAACAAATTCTGCATTAATAGGGTAAAATAACGGATTTGTTTTATCCATCCAATCCGCTTTTGGCGTTACCAATACATTACCAAGATACGCTCTCATTGTGCCAAAAAGCAATATTTGTTCACCAACAACACTATAACGACCTGCTTGAAAACGGTTTTCATCCAAAGAAAAAGTTAAAAATGCACCATTAGGTATATTTTTATACTCAATAGGTGCGAAATCACAAAACAATATATCTTGTTTGTGATTTTCTATCTTTTGAACAGACACATAATCGGATAAAGTAGTACCACTTAAATTTTCTTTATAATGATAAGGATTCCAAACGCCAGACTCTATTTTAGCCGTTTCAATGATGGAAACAAATGTAAATCCATTTTTTTTCATAATCATAATATACCTAATATTTCAGCAACAGCTTTAGACTTTAAAATGGTTTGCAAGTCATTTTTGTCACTTTGTGGCTGTTTTGCACTCAAAGGTACGCCCAAAGAGGCAATATTTGAAAAAATAGTTTTCTTTTTGGGATTATGAATTGATTTTTTATCTAAAATAAGCATATCCGCTCGCGTCGTAGTCTGCGCAGAAGGTTGAAAAACACCTTCAGGCAGTATCAGAACTGCGGAAAGATGCCAATCTAATTCAACTATTTTTCTTAATTTTTCAAATTCTTTGTTAGAAACAATGGAGTGTGGCAACAAACAAACCAATCGCCCATCGGTTTTAAGCAGGTCGAAAGCTAAATCTATAAACAACGCATCGCTATTTCGATAACCCAATTGAAACAATTTGCTATCCGATGAAAACGAATCTATTGGCAATGAAAAGGGGGGATTCGCTAAAATATAATCCACTTTGCCAAACCATTGCCTTAAATCTGCTTTAGGTGCATATAAGTTGTTGCAAATCAATTCAATATGATGATGTTTTTTTTTACGAATGTGAAGTGTCAAGGCAGTTAAACAAACAAGCATTTCGTCAATATCGTTGCCGATAAGGGTACATGGCGTATCTGCCCATTGTTTGGCAATTTCTTTTAGAAAAGTGCCGCCGCCGCAAGTCGGGTCCATAATAATAGCATTTTTTTTAATGGGCAACAAAGATGCCATTTGTGCTGCAAGGTCTTTCGGCGTAAAAAACTTGCCTGTAATATCTCTAAACCGTTTCGCTAAAAAATATTGATAAATAACGGGCAAATTATCCCCTTGTTTATCTGTCTTGACTTTATAAATAATAATTTCTTTTAATATTGTGTCTTGAAAGACAATATTTACGATTATTTTTCCTTTTTCATATAGTACAATGAGTTGTTCTGTCGGTTGAATCTCAAATATATCCATATAACAAGAAAATAACGCATTAAAAACATCTTCCGCCTCATAACCGAATTGCCTAAAGGATACTTCTATCTGTTTTAAAGTTTGTACGGTTATCATAATTTATATTTTTTTAATAGCTTTCTAAAATATCAAAAATAGCATCCAATTCATCAAACGATTTCACACCAACTTGCTCTTCTTCGCCGCCACAAACGGTCAAACCATAAGGATTGATTTTTAACTTAAAAGATTCAATTTCATTAGGTTGAATATTAATTTTAAAAATAATTTTAAAATCGTGAGACAAATTTTTCAAATCTTGCCATTGCATCCAAGCATGATTCTTTTTCAAATCCTGCCAATGGACGTTTTCAAAATCCAATTCAAATGCCATAACCGTTTGTGTCCAATGCTGCATTGCATCCCGCAAACTTGCTACATTATTAAACGCAGCGACCACAAATCGTTTGATAACGGGCACTTGAAGCGGCTCCGCACTCGACGATATTAAAAAACTATCAATCTGTACAAAATTCAAATTCAATAATTTAGCCCATTCATTGATTTCTCCTACGGACAATGACGACCATTTCCCGATAATTTGAACGCCTTCTACCCATGCCGCTATCGCTTTTGCAACCGAAGGATTGATATAATCCGTTGCCCTTTCTGTGAAATTAAAACTCAACCATGCCACTTCTTTGGCGGCAAAATAGCGCGCATCAGTTAAACTTGTAATGCCGTCTGCTTTGATTTTCATTATTTTACGTTATGTTATATATCCACTATTTTGCCACGAATTACACGAATTTGCACGAATTATTAGTGAAAATTCGTGTAATTCGTGGCAAAATGGAGTCGATCATGTCCCTACACTATTTTTTTACAGGTTTTGCAGGTGCTTTGACCACAGGTTTCGCCGCAGGTGCAGGTTTCGCCACCACTTTCGGTTTCGCAACAGGTTCATTGCCTTCATCGCTCTCCGCTACCACCAAATACGTATCACCAATTTTTAAAAACTTCAAATACGAAGGATAATTTTTCGTTTCGCCTTTGAGCGTCAATTCTTTCTTAAAATACGCTTTAATCGTATCGTGCGCCAACTTTTCGATTCTCACCGAATCGCCCAAAATGCCTTGTTGCGCATCTGGATTTTTTTCAAACCATCGGTGTTGGTCATCCACACAAAATTGTCTTGTTTTTTTTGCCTCCCCGTAAAAGTTAACCAACGTATCTGCGTACAACGTCCCCAATAAAGTTGCGTCTTTGAGGCTATTTGCAGAATTCCATGTGTTGCATTGCGCCTTGACCGCCGCTTCCACAGGGTCAACTGCCGCAACTGCTGCAACTGCTTTTTCTTTTTTCTTGCCTTTGCAACCAAAAGCAATCACGACGACCGCGAAAAATAATATTTTTCCGATGTGATTTTTCATAGCGAATTTTTTAGTTAATTTTGGACAAAAGTAGTTTATCTTTGAGATGTAACAAAGTTTTTACTAAAATTCTTCTAAAATTGTGATATAATGGGAGAATGAATTTGGCGGATTCGCTTCGCTGAGAAAGTTGGGCAGATGGAAACGAATCGGGTTGAACCACCCGTATTTTAAATTATAATCCGATTGTTTCTGAATTTCAACGACTCTTAAATGGCTATTGAAAATTATCCGCAACATTTATCTAAAGTATTGGGCATGTAAATTTGATAAAATACTGCGATAATTTAAAATACAATGGGAGATTGGGCGGACGAATACGGAT
>JBDKKX010000544.1:0-3936 GCA_039795795.1 Bacteroidota bacterium
GCAAATATGAGTTATATATTCAAACCCTTTCGCCTCAAGCATATAAACCGAGTTATCACAATATTGCGATAGATGCTGCCACAGAAGCGTCCGTAACTTATGGGCAAATTTTTGTGAAAGAAATAACAATTGATAATAATACTAATTTTTATACCCATCAAGATATTGTTGAAAAAGTGAGCAGTTATATTGCAGATGGTCAAGAAGTGTGGGATTTCTTCGGAGACCTCCTCAAATTACAAAACAATACTTTGAATGGTGGGGCAGGCGATTTGGTCATAGATAAAATAGAAAGCATTAATACATCAATAGAGCCTCTCACACGTATTAACGATCAAATACAATTTTTTAAAACTGTGTCTGACATTATAAGAGAACCGAACCGCGAAAAACGGTATTATAAACTTGCGAAACTCATTTTCGACGAAGCGACTAAAGGAAATCCTTATGCTTTCATTCTGAAAAAATATTTAGATGTTGGAGAAAGCATGGCAGGTGCCATTGATAGGATAGCCAATGGGTGGAATGATGGCATAGTGAGTCCAACCATTGCGTCCCGCACTATCCAGCTAAAAGTCCAAAAAGAAGAAAAGAAATGGCGGTCGCGTTCTTATTTTACGAATGCAGAAGTGATGGCGTATTTAACGAAAGCAGAAATAGTCGGAACGAATAGATTCGGCGCACCTTTACAACCTGTGACGCTTGGTATCAGTGCCGATATTAAAGATAATACGATATTAAACTTAGATCCAAGTGGCTTTGCTCAAGACGAAGGCAGTAAATTATACCTTCGATTCACCTTTTCTAACAATCATAGTTTAGTAATTCCAATTCGTTCCGATTTTGTAAAATATGAGGGTAATGGGGGTCCCATTTTAGTCGTAATAGGCACCAATGCCTCTCAACCGACACAAATACCCGACTTATTTAAAATCATTTCGCCCAGCGAATTTTAATAACCCTATAAAATTAAAAAACGATGAAAAATATCTTATTCATAATTTTATTTTTACCTTTCGTGCTTTCTGCACAAAGAACGGTATTTACGGACACGCTAACCAAATATTGTTTGTTAGAACATTTAGGCTTAACCGCGAACGATACAATCCCCACTGTTGCGCTCGACACAACAACCGTCTTGAATTGTAGCGGCTACGGCATTAAAACCATAACCGATTTGGCAAGCTTCTCCAAATTGAGGTCAATAGACCTGTCTTACAACGCTTTGCAAGATGTAACTATCTTGGCATCATTGACCGATCTGCGCTATGCAAATTTGTCTAACAACCTGCTAAAAAGCATTGATGTCTTAGCATTTCCCGAAAGCGATACATTGACCTTAGTGGTCGGCGGCAACTATATCCGCGATTTCTCCCTATTTAGGAACAATACCTTTTCGATATTCACCTTGATAGGAACTCAAAATCAAAGAGATACGAATCCAACGATTCGGTTAAACTATTTAAAAGCGATACCCGATACCAATAACTGTAATTCGTTCAAAATAAAATATGCAGGATGGACAAATTCCAATGCAACCCCGATGATAAAATTGGGGAATGGAACGCAAGTGAACGGAATCGCAGACGGTTTTACCCATACGCTCAATTATAGCTACTCGAATGCTGGCAATTATGTCATCTCATTCAGCATTGGCGATTCTATCAAAAAAGATACCGTCCAGTCTGAACTATTGTCTGTCCCGACCATCCTTTACCGAAATGATAGTTTAATTTCAAGCTATTTGACAGGGAATCAATGGTTTTACAATGGTGTTTTAATGGATAGCATTAAGACTTATCTTTAAACCCAAAAAATCGGGCATCTATAAAGTACAGGTCACCCGTGCGTCGAGTTGCCTTTTAGTTTCTAAAGAAAGCACCATAACGCTCACATCCATTCCGTCTATTTCAAATAACATTTTTTTCAAAGTCTATCCGAATCCTTTTCAAGATTTATTAAAAATAGATTGCGATTTACCTCAAAGTAAAGCAATAACCATTACAATCACCAATTTGATGGGACAACGGATTTTGCAACAAACGTTGAGTGGACAAACGTTGAATGTAGATTTGTCGAATCAGCCAAAGGGCGTTTATTTGGTGCGATTGCGCACCGAAAATGACGCAGAAGCAACCCGCAAAATTCAAAAATGGTAATTTAGAAGTCGAAAACGTTTATTTTCATGCAGAAAAGCTCCGAATTACAACGAATTCGGAGCTTTTTTTTTAATTCAAGCCGTTTTCTGCATAAAAATCTTATCCATTTCCACCAGAGTGAATTGTTTTCCCTGTTTGACAATGCACACACTCATCTTCTGTTCCCAATAATCCCGAACAATCGCACTCACGCCTTTTTCCTTCCATTTTTTTAGTGCAAAAACGCTGCTTTTCCAATCTTTTTTAAGGGTTGCGCCATCTGCTTATAGTTCGATTCATTGTTGAATAACCATAAAATCTTCGTTTTCGTCGGCTGCTTCAACACGGGCACTGCCGCATAACCATCTGTGAAGATAATTAAACCATCATACTCCCGATGTTCCTCTATATGCGAAAGCACAGGTTGAAAATTAGTACCGCCGCGCCCAATCACTTTCAAATTAGACTGTGCTTTTTTGATAGACAACGCCTTTCCTCGAATCTCTGTATCAAATTGAATCACATCAATTGCTTCTATGCCATATTTAAAAAATTGATTTAAAGCAGATAACGAATTATTTAAATCTCTATTTGAAATAGAACCACTCACATCAAAAGCAAAAAGTAATTTTGTCGTGAAATCTCGACGACTGCCCATGTATTCAAATTCGTATCGGCGACTGGGTTTCATGCGCGTTAAAGTGCGTTTCGATGACAAAACCGTTTGTCGAAAGGCGCGCAAAACTTGCCGATAATCCAATTTTGGACGCAAAGATGCCTTAATTAACTCCTGCAAACTGCCTCGAATCGTTCCCCAAGACTGTTTTTGCAAGGCATTTTCG
Organism: Bacteroidota bacterium; assembly: GCA_039795795.1. Taxonomy (GTDB): domain Bacteria; phylum Bacteroidota; class Bacteroidia; order Chitinophagales; family Saprospiraceae; genus JAAFJT01. The sequence goes on from JBDKKX010000544.1 coordinate 2,981, forward strand.
ATTTTTTCATTGATGATATTGGATAACCAATCATTCGTGTCCCATAAAGTTGCATTTTCTTGGGCAGCCGTTTCTAATGCTTGCGCCGTTCCTAACGAATCCAATGGTGTATTCCTATTTTGTGGATTAGCCGATTGTTCCGCAGCCGAATTATTGGAATCCGAATCGCCTTGATTCGATGGATTATTGGAATCCGAATTGCCCTGATTTGATGATTTTTTAGAATCCGAATCGCCCTGATTCGATGGGTTCTTAAAATCTGAATCGCCCTGATTCGATGGATTCTTAAAATCCGAATCGTTTGTATTAGATTGATTATCAACAGATTGTGCGGGCGGCACATGATTTAAAATTTGATGATAATACCATTCAAAATGTTTTTTATTACAATCGTTTGTTTTGAAAAAAGCGGCTGCGGTTGGGAAATTTAGAGGCGTTTGTGCATGCTCTTTCAATGTGATATTGCTCGCCATGTACATAATATCGGTATGAGCTTGACGGCGAGAATAAGGATGTTTGAGCAGGATGCGCAACAACTCTGCTTTCAAAACAGATTCAAAATCAACGTTTGATAAATGATTCATAAAATCCATATTATATTCGATACACCCATTGCCTGCTCGAATCGTGCGGATAGTCGGGTTCGGAACAAACCGATGCGTTGTCCAAATCACGAAATAAAGCGGGTCTAAAATATACCATTTTTCAACCAATTGCGTAGCACGTTCGGGAACGGATAATTTTCTGGTTTTCATATTGTTGATTTTGATGCTTTTAATCACCTATTTTAGACACGAATTTCGCGAATTTTCACAAATGGAAACGATTCCTTCGTGAAAATTCGTGAAATTCGTGTCCAAACTCAAAACAAAAAGAACTCTTTTTTGTTTTAAATAGCGTACAAAAAAGACCAATTTAATACATATTGTTTTTAAAAGAATAATTTTTTTTAAAAT
>JBDKKX010000545.1:0-3934 GCA_039795795.1 Bacteroidota bacterium
AATCTCGTTAAATCTCGTTCAATCTGTGCTGAAAATCCAAAAAATCCCATTTAATCCTAATTCCAACCCTCTATTTCTTTTTTCGGAAGATAAAATCGCCGCCATCACTGCCCGCATTGGGCAAAATCCCATGTTGTGGCACCAAACCTTTCTGCATCACAGGTGCTTTCAACCGTTCAAACAACGTTCGAGCCGCTATTTTAGCATCCGTATTGGACTTCAATTGTTCCAACAAAATTTGAATAAAATCACTCGCATTCGGCACTTCCACCCGTTGCCCGCTACTCATCACTTCCCGCGCTTTCAAAGATTCCGACGTTTCTAAATCTGCGGGATTCGGTCGATTCGACGAGACCGAATTGGACGGCATCGGTTGCGCAAGGGTATCCACAGGTTTCTTTTTCCCAACGCCGCCGCCCCGATTCCAAGTCGTTTTGACATTCGATTTCGCTTGCCCCACCGTCGGAAGCACTTTTTTAGCCGTCGATTTTTCGACGCGAATCGTCCCTAAATTGTCGTCCAAAACAAAAGAACCCCCAAAACAAGCATCAATAATCGTCAAAATATGCTCCGAAGGCATTGAATTCACCTGATTAGAGAAATGATTCGCCGATAATTGCGAGGTTCGTTCCGAACCGACCGCATCTATCGGCACTAAATAAGCGCGTTTCCGAACAGGGTCAAAATCCCCATGCCCCGCATAAAAAAATAAAATCCGTTCATTGGCATCTTGATGCTGCGTCAATTCCTCCAAAACCGCATTCATTTGGTCTAACGACGCATTTTGCAAAATAAAAACGCTTTCAAATTGATACTGTTCCAACAAAACGGCTGCCAACGCATCCGCATCACGCACTGGACTACTCGGATGCTCCAGCGTACCCGCCAACGAAACCCAATGCTCATTTTGATACGCATCGTTCGCAATCATCACCCCATAATACCGAATCGGCGCATTTTGCGTCGGTTGATAGTAAATAATAGACTCATGCGTTTGAATGCCTTTGGCACTTTTCGCCGTCAATTTTAAAACATTTCGCCCCGTTTTTAAAACAATATTTTCAGTTAACAAAGCATTCAAAGTAGCTTTACCAAATTTTGTTTGGATTTTTTGCCCATTTAAATCCCATTCCGCCGATTGAAGCGGCGCGTGACTTACAATCGTCGCATGAAGCGCAATTTTATCCGTCGTCACCCCATGTTTAAAAGGCGATTCCAAAACAATCGATAATTTCTCCGTAATCGCCAATAAACCCCAACCTTCCACCGTTTTGACCCAAGCCATCCCTTCCGAACAAGGTTTCGCATCAATGAAATCTCCTATGCGTACAATATCTCCTAACGTATTGATATAAAACCATTTACCTGCCTGCTTCACTGCTGCAAAACCTTCCGAAAAACGCGTTGCAGCATCGTATTCACACGGAATTTTTCCTTTTCCGTTCCTATCCACATATCCCCATTTGCCCGACTGACGCACTGCTGCCAACCCATTCGCAAAAGGATGTAATCGATACATATTTTCATCCGTCAAGTCGATGCCATGATTTAAATCTTTGGTCGTCCCATTTTTAAACCAAAAAACCTTTTTACCCGCCTTGTTGATGAACGCCAAATGCGGCAACGTGTCGCAAACCGCCGCATATTCCCCATAAAAATTACCAGCATATTTCCGCCCTTTTTGAACAGGAATCACCGTTCTACCCGTCGAATCAATGTATCCAATATCCCCATTTTCATTCCAAACCGCCGCTAATCCTTCCGAAAATTCATGAATTTGTTCATAAGGAATCTTCTTAGGCGCTCCTAAGGAATTGATAATCAATACATTCCCCTTTTTCAAAACACCCGCACAACTATTTTCAAAAGAGCGTACCCCATCGTATTGACAATCAATTTTTTCCTCCCCATTCGTGTTGATAAACCCCCATTTGCCCTGTTTTTGGACAGCAGCCAAATCATTTTGAAAATCAGCAATTTTTTCATATTCGCCAAAACGTTTAAATTCCCCTTTTCGGAATCGCCACCAATAACCCGTATTCGATTTTTCGTAAACGCAGGCAAAACCATGCGACATCGGGCGCGCATCCAAATAACTATCCGCCGATAAGTGCATTTGATTATCCAAAAAATAAAACCGTTCTTCCTTATTCACCACCTTTTTAACCACAGAAAGCCCTTCCGAAAAAGGCGTTACGTCCTTGAAAGCATTCGACGGCGGCAGCAACCAAGGCAGATTTTGCGCGGGCAAACATGCGCAAAGTGTTGATAGACAAATAGATACAAATGTTTTTAACATATTTTGGGCAAATTTTAAAAGTAATAACCAATATTTAAATCCACGCCATGTTGCGGCGTATTATGGTTAGGCAAATCATACGCTACCCATACATGATATTCCGACAACGCCGCATCCATCTTGAAAACCGGAATTTTCAACAATCCAAATTGAATCTGCCATCGATTCGCCGTATTCCAACCCAAACCCGTCCAAAATAAAGCGGTCAGCGTCGTACGACAATTGATTTGCGCCTGCAACGGATATTGAACAGGCACATTGAGATAACGCATTGCAAGACTTAGATTTACATTGGTTAAAAAACCTCTATTTGGATTTTCTGTCTTCAAACTGCCCTTTGTGGGTTCCCAGCCCGCATGCCAATTAGAATTATAATGCGACCGAATAATGTATTGTAACAAAAGGTTCGTTTCCGTAAAATTCGAGTTATTCGGGGAAGCAAATTCCCCACTTCCTAAAATGCGATTCAGCCCAAAACCCAAATATAATTTTTCAATATGCACCACCGCCACACTTACGCCAACCGCGTTATAACTCGCTTGCGCCGATTCTAAGGCTACTTGAATTTTAGGGTCATTTAAATCTTTATATGTAATAGCGGTTGTATTAAGTCGTTGCGCCGAAAAACGATAACCTAAACCGCCTAAAAGTCGCCAATTTTCATCCAAATCCTTGCCGACGCTGCAATGCACAAAAGGCGACGTGATTTGCACCGCCCCCAAATCGCTATACATCACACCACCACCATATTTTAATCCGATTTTATTGGGATGCTCAATATGATCTGCTGCCAAAACCCCAGAACTAATCACACCCATTTGCGGATGAATTTCATGTCGAGTGCTTAGATTAAGATACCAGCCCTGCGATTTTTGGTCTTCGCGGTGTCCTTTTTCCGTATTCATGCCGCCGCGATGCCTGTCAAACTTGTCTAAATAATTGTAAGGCAAAGCCGTTGCTTGGAAAGGAGTCATGCTGTATTGAAACAACGGGTGAGCAATCGTGACTTGCGCGTTCATTTTGCCAAGAATGGCGAAAAGTAGTCCATAAAGTATTGTTTTTTTGAGCATCTTGTTTGTTTTTTATTTTATTGTTTCATATTTGGTTGAAAAAACTTAAAAATCGGTTAAAAATGAAACATACCCAATTTTGCCCCAAATTACACAAATTTTCACTAATAAAAAATTTAAATTCAGAATTAAGGAAAAATCGTAGGGGCAGGTCGTGACCTGCCCTTTCAAATCCATTCCAATTATTTAATTATTAATGATTTATAAATAATTTTGTTTTTAATTTGAAAAGGGCAGGTCACGACTTTAATTTGAAAAGGGCAGGTCACGACTTTGATTTGAAAAGGGCAGGTCACGACTTTGATTTGAAAAGGACAGGTCACGACTTTGATTTGAAAAGGGCAGGTCACGACTTTGATTTGAAAAGGGCAGGTCACGACTTTGATTTGAAAAGGGCAGGTCACGACTTTGATTTGAAAAGGGCAGGTCACGACTTTGATTTGAAAAGGGCAGGTCACGACCCTGTGCTGTGTACATAAGTTCTTTGACAGATTATAATATGAATTGAGAGCCCCCGTTTGTGCATCCAAAAAGACTCGAACCAAGCCGTTTGGGAGATTAGAAC
>JBDKKX010000546.1:0-3930 GCA_039795795.1 Bacteroidota bacterium
CAAAAAACTATGCCCGGATTCAAGGTTTTATTTCTACGGTACGCAAACACCAGATGAATGTATTTCAACAAATTATTAAGGTTTTAAATCATAAAACCATTGTTTTTACACCCAGCTAAGTAGTTACGTTTGAAAAATAAAAGATGATAAAAATTACAATAAATAACCATTCGCATCGTAACCAATTACCGACGAATCTCCGTATCCGCCACTATTTTCCGATGGATTAGCAGGCGAAGCCGTACTTGGGGTTGTGGTCGATGTTGTGGTTGTGGTCGATGTTGTGGTTGTGACCGTAACTGGTGACCGATACAAAGAAAGGATACACCATTGATTGACCCAATCTTTGCCACTCCATTTTGTGGGTGCAGTAAACACCGTCAGGCAATCTCCTTTTTTGAGGCTCAAAGATTTCAGTTCATCATTTTGTTGTGAGGTGATGGTTACGGGCGCTTCGGCTCTGAAGACGATGACGATGCCCGAACGGGTCAACTTATCGTCCAGAATGATAACTTGTCCAGAAACAATCAACACAAAACAGTTATGCCACTGATAATCATGTATCGTATAAGGGTGTAGCACAGGATCTAAAATGTCCATTATGCCTATCAATGTTGGACGAAGCACAAGTGGCGTATCGGGGACCTGTCTATCGTTCAACTTATTCATTACACGACCTTATAGAAAATTAATAAATTGATGTTGTTATCCGCACCTGCCACAAAACCTGAAGCAAAACCTGTAATTTTAATGGTTGTGGTGGTTGCATCTTCCGTAATGTTAGCAGCAGGCGGTATCAAATCAAATTCTGCGTTTCCATTGAAATAAGGCAACACTAAATGAACTACTTCACCTGTACGTTTCGGCATTGAGAATGTAAGTGAGTCCGCAGCAGCGTTTGCAGCAGTTACTGGCGTGTTGCCGATTGGGATGATGTTCGTTACAACCCCAGAAATCTGCTTGATATTTAATTTTTTTGTAGGCATTTGTTTACGTCTATTCGCATTTCCATAAGATGCGAAGGTTTAAAAAAGTTTGCTGAGCCACGAATAACTCTGCGATGTTACTTACTTCCACTTGACAAAGAGAGGGAGAAAGGTGAGGTAAGCGTTTTATAGGCAATTCTTCATTGGAATAATCCATTTCATTGATCCGCGCACTTATGCGAAATGGAAAACATCCTGGCACTCGATTGAATTGAATTACGATTGAATCCTTTTGAGCTTCGTCGTCCGTCAATTCAATCAGTGCAGTAAAAGTTTCATCTACGATGCCGTTTGTACTCTTTTGCTGAATTAATTTGCCTTTTGATGATTTTTGTCCCCCGCCAAAGGATATACCTCTTTCCAAAGCCAATTCATTTTAAGCCGGTTGTTTGTTCAATCGGGCGATTTCGTCTTCTAAATTTGAAATGTGGAACGCAATTTTTGTTGGAATCATAAAAAGGGTTTTACCCAACTCGTAAGGATACAAGTCTGTATCGCAATTTTGCAAGGTGTCCGATATTTTTTCACCAACAGCATCCAACAATTCAGGGTCAATTTTCGGGGTGCGCATGCCTTTGATTTTGATTTTGATTTTCATAACATTTTTTTTAAATGATTAAATACTTTGAGTCACAAAGTTGACTTAATGCGCATTAACCATTTACCTTGCGGATGCAAAGTATGTTTTATTTGTTTAAAAACTTTCCCACACACCAGGCACTAAAACCCATGATTACGCCTCGAAGCACAAAAGCAGCCGTATCAAATTTATCAGGAATCACGGATGTACGCCCCATCCGCAGCGTTTTGTCTAAAAATTCCATTTGAAAAGGACCTTTGGGTACAACGCACACCAAATTGTCCCCTTCCAAAATCAACATGGATTGATCTTTGCCAACGGCGGACAAATAAGTTTCATGTTTATTTGCTTGTCCATATCGCAAAAGTTTTTGATATGCGTCATCGGATTCGAGACCGCAATACACTATTTTCATTGTAAATTAACGTTTACTGTCGTTTTCCGACTATCATACCAAAGCCAAATGCCGCCCGCCGACAATACCAAAAGTCCTATGCCCACGAATTTAATACTGTCACCTATCGTTTGCCCCAAACTTTTTTCTTTAACCATCTCTTTATCCCGTTCTTCCTTTTGGTCACTTACAACATCATCTATGCTATCGCCCTTTTTAATTCGCGTATAACCATCAGACATCGTTTTGAAAAAGAATTTAAGATCTTCATCAGATGGAAAAAGCCAACCCGATCCAGATTGCGGCTGCAAAATCACATAATAATCGGTTCCACTCACAAAAGCCACCAAATTAGGTTTTCCACCTCCAAACGATTTCCCCCGTTCGCTATCGGCATCGATTTCATCCAATTCGTATGGAACGTCTTTAGGCGCAAATTCCGTTATTTTTGCTTTGAATCGCTCCCGATTATTGTAGGGTATGTATGGAGTGTATATCAAACACAGTTTAACCATTTCAACTTGTTGTTTTTCGGTAAAGCCAAACGACCGTTGTACCAACAAGTATCGGCACGCCAATCACCATAGCCAAAAATGCTCGTTCTAATCCTTGCATTATTGATTGTTTATTTTAATTTGTTGAGCTGTAATGTCATTAAGCCGGTTTATCCAACCGTCCAAATACAATTGTTTGCGTTCTTCCGTCGTATCCTTGTATTGAGCAAGCCGAGCCGCTTTATACTGCTCCATGGTTACATTCATAGACGCGGATTGAGTTTTAGGTCCGCAGACTCCATCCACGCGCACGCCTGCGCATTTTTGCAACATCCGAATTGCGGTAGGCTGACCTTGATTAATCGCTGCATCCAACACCATGAACCGAATTTCACAATTCACCTTATCGATATTGTACTTATAAAAGTAGTCATTCCGAATCAGTGGCATTGCTTGTTCATAAGTCATCGTTTTGATGTTCAAATTGGGATAATTATCCTTACAAATCGCAAATTTGGATTCTTCCCATTTCGTTTTCGTATATTCCGATTCCCATTTATTCAGGATGTATTTTAAATAACCTTCGCATTCGGCATCCGTTTCTTCGCTGTTCCTTTCAGAACAATAATCGGTTGATGCGCCGCCGTCTCCATTAGGGTTTGATGCACCGGATTTGTTTTTGGAGAGCAACAAAGCAATCCCCACACCCATAATCGCCAAAAAGCCGCCCCCAATGACAATATCTTTTGTTTCCATGTTTCCATTAAATATAACGTTTAACGCCCCCATGTTTGGTGCAAGAGCCTCGCCCTTGTGCAGAGCTGTATAAACCATCGTTGCAAGCCGCCTTGTAATGCGTCGTGAACAAATCGTGTTTCTGCCTATAAATCGCGCCCAAAGCCACAGGATCCACAGGATTCAAGGTATCGCCCTCATTTTTTAGGAATCCTTCCGCAAAACCATCTTGTAATCCTTGTTGATAAGCTACACTTTCACCGCGCTTTAAGCCCCAATAATACATGCCGCCCCAAGATGCTGCTAAAAGCGTTCCCCACAACAAGTTTGAAATAGTGTTATTTTCCATCTTTTATTTGGAATTCGTCTAAATTGAATCTCCTTTTTTTTGAAATGTAATCAAATTTGGCAACTTCAGATTCGTAATAATCTTTTCGCACACTTAAAGCGGCACCAATCCCCGCCAAAAGAGTGGTTATAGCACCGCCCCATAAAATAATCTCCTTTCCCGATAAGATTCCTAAAAGAGTGGTGACCGATGACAAAAGAATATTGTGTTTGATTGCATGATATTTGAATACGTTGATGAATTCATCCATGGGTTTATACTCGTCCGATATTCTACTGAGTTTTAAAAAAAATAATATGATTAGGGGCAAAAAAATTGGCGAAGAATTAGTAATGGGTTGGGTACGAAACAAATCCATTTATCTAAAACTTCGCCGTGACAAAGGTATACTT